>JBDUAG010000100.1:0-9595 GCA_040004785.1 Burkholderiales bacterium
TGTCCCAGCAGTCGCTTGATCGAGCATCAGCGCGGGGCAGTATTTCAGCAGCCTGCTAAGGCTCATTCCAGTATCGGTGATGACCTGCGCTACCGCTTCTCCACCGCCGGCATCTGCGCATTGCAAAATTAGCTGACTGATTCCCTGAGGGCCGCTAATGCGACCCTGCCATGAGATCGTGCCTTGCTCGAATTCCAGGTTTGACCGAACGATCGTATGAGGAGGCGTAGATGCCGCGACGGTTGCATCGGACGAAGCTGCAGTCCTGGCTGTTGCCGGCGGTACCCAAGGAACGTGAACTATCTCGCCGTCCGCGATGTTTGCTCTGCCGTACGTTGCGATCCACGATGCCATGCCTTGTCTCCCGATCGTCTCGTTAGAGGCCCAATTCTGGGGCGCACTCGGGGGCGGAAAGCAAAACGGGCCGCTAGGGCCCGTAAATACTTGTTGTCTGGCGGAGCCGGAGTCTGCCGGAATCGAACTCAGGCGCATCTATCCGAGTCTAATTTCCGGCTAGAAAGTGCCCAGTTAGCCCGGCAACGAAAAGAAATGCGCTCTGCGCACGTCTAACCCCATAAACTGGAATTGCACCCACAAAGGTGGGTAGCAAGGTGGGTACTTCCAGAAGGGGAATTCATGGAGTCACAACGAGCGCCAAAGGTCGAGCTTTCGGCATTGGCAGTCAGCAGGTTGAAGCGGCCCGGGCTTCACTTCGTCGGCGGGGTCAAAGGCCTTGCCATGCAGATCACACCGAACGGGGCGCGTAGCTGGGTGCTGCGCATTGCAGTCGGTGGCAAGCGCCGCGAAATGGGCCTCGGTGGGTTTCCCAGCGTCGGCCTTGCGGCGGCGCGTGAGGAGGCCCGAGCGCGCCGCAAGTTGGTTGCGGACGGAATCGACCCTGTAGCCGTTGCCCGAGCGAACGCGGCTCGACTCACGGCTGACCGCAAGACCGCCCTCGCCTTCGACGACGCATGCACGCAGTTCATCGAATCGCAGTCCGCAGAATGGAAAAGCGTCAAGCACGGCGCGCAGTGGGCGGCAACACTCAAGACATATGCGTCGCCCTTCATGGGCAAGCTGTTGGTGCGTGACATCCACAAGGAACACGTACTCGCCGCGCTCAAGCCGATCTGGACAACCAAGACCGAAACCGCAACTCGCGTGCGTGGTCGCATCGAACAAGTCATTGCATGGAGCGATAAGCAGACCGACCTCGAACGGCTGAACCCGGCCCGATGGAAGGGGCATCTCGAACTGTTGTTGCCGAAGCCGAGCAAGGTGCAAGTGGTCGAGCATCACAAGGCGCTCCCCATCGGCGCGGCCGGTGCGTTCATGACTGAACTGCGGAAGCACGAAGGAAACGGCGCGAAGGCGTTGGAGTTCACCATCCTTTGCGCGTCGCGGTCGGGGGAAGTGCGCGGCGCATCGTGGAGTGAGATCGACCTCGATGCCGGCGTGTGGACGATTCCCGGCCTACGCATGAAGATGGGCAAGCTGCACAAGGTTCCGCTCAGCGCGCCTGCGGTCAAACTGTTGCGGGCTCAATTGGCCGCGCAGAAGTTCGAGCCGCCCACCGAGTTGGTGTTTCCAAGCGCGAACGGCAAGCCGCTGTCAGACATGGCGATGACGGCTGTTGTTCGTCGCATGGGTGCCGACTGCGTGCCTCACGGCTTCCGCTCCACGTTTAGAGACTGGTGCGCCGAGCGCACGAGCTACCCAAGCGAAATGTGCGAGATCGCGCTGGCCCACGCGGTCGGCGACAAAGTAATGCAGGCATATCTGCGCAGCGACATGCTGGAAAAGCGCCGCCGCCTCATGAGCGACTGGGCCGCGTTTCTGGCGAAGCCAGAAGTGAAGACCGCAACGGTCACCCCCATCGGCAAAGCCCGCAAGGCGAAGGCCGCGTAACTCAATCTCAATCGAAAGGAACAGCCACCATGAACAACCAGCGCTTCACCGACTCCGCGATCCTCGTTCGTGAGCGTCGCATCACCGCTGTGGACGAATACATCGCCCGCCTCACCCTCGCCATTCGCTCCCTGAGCGGAAGCCGCACGCCAGTCGAGCAAGCTCGCAAGCTGCGTGACCGCTACGCTCGTGCGTTGTTCAGGTACGGCCCCGGTGTCGGAGGCGACGCCTTCGTGCAATTCCTGTTGAGTGGCGAAGCGTTCGCCGAAAGTGACACCGACATCGATGATCGATTCATGCGGCTCGCTGAGTGGGAAATCGACGCGGCCACGCACGCGGCCAGTGCAATCCGTGAGGCCATGGGCCGCCCCCTTCGGTAGTCGCTCGAACGGGTGCCCATCTTCGGGCGCCCACGGTCGGCTGCACTCTGCCGGGTGGTCGGGTAGCTCAAACCCCGTCGAATCACCCCCTTGCGGGTGCCTGCGCGCCCCTTGGAGGCCGTATCGCCCGAACGTTGGGTACCCCCATCGGTAGGCACCCCGCGCCCTGGCAGCGAAGCCCCCGAATCCGCCGAAATCATGGGCCGCGTCTGTCGCTGCATAGGGGTCGGTCTGTCGAACATCGCGGGCCTCGCCTGCGTCCCTTTCAGCCATAGGTCGCCCAAGGGTGAAGGGGTTAATCCTTCACTCCTCACCCGGCTCATGCCCAGTGCCCCCATGAGGCTGCGATTCGTTCGATGGCGTCTTGTCGGAGCTTCACTACCGCCGTCTTACCCGGTGCCTCGCAGACAGCCCGGACGGCTCGCACGCTGGTGGGCGCGGCCGGTCTTTTCGCAGTGCGTCCCGATCCAAGGACATGCACGCTTCACCACATCACGCGCCTGCCAGCGACCGGAACGACAAAGCCCTCAAGGCCATGCCGTCCGTGGGTGCAACACGGCCCTTTCGGGAAACGGCATGAGCTTGAGGGCTCGATGCGAATCGTACCAAGGTTGCACCCAATGGTGAACCGAGGTTCTCATCTTTCCAAACTTTCTGATTGGGGTTGCAGAGGCGTTCGTTATCGCCTTCGCGTCTAAGCGATCGCTGAGAGAAACGCGCTCGGACGGGAACAGTTTCGGCCCACTCGGGGAACAGTCGCCAACAGTCGGCGGCACTCAGCGAATGCCCCTTAGTGCGGCCTGTACGAGGTAGCAGTCGCACAGCTACGGGAACAGTCGCACGAACAGTATGCAAGCTCGGAAATCTTCTACATCATTCATCTCACTGGCTGCTTCTCGCAGGGCCAGAAAGAGCAAGGCCCGCCAGTCGTGGCAACGACGTAGCGGGCCGCTCAAGCCCCCCGGATGAACCTTCGGGCCGTGTCCTTCGGTGAGTTGGACATCGGAATTGTGAGGTTCGAGCATTGCTACCGTCAAGGTGCAAAGCGAAGGGGTTCGTGTTTCCTTGAGACGGAGATAGACCTTTGAACGCAACGAAGCCCAAGGCGCAGCCGCACGGCGCGCCTCCCACTGCCACGGCAGCAGCAGTGCCACGCAAGCCGCGCAGCATGAACCGCCGCGATGAGTTCGCCTTTCTCAACTTCGACAGCCTGCCGGGTTCCGTAGGCGTCAGCGCCCCGGTGTTCGCCGCCGTACTTGGTGTCTCGATTCCAACGCTGTACGGCTGGGTGAAGTCCGAGATTCTTCCCGCGCCGCGAAAGATCGCGACGACCTCCCGATGGCTTGTGAGCCAAGTCCGTGAGGCACAGGGCATCGCTGCCGGGGCGCAGCATGAGTAGCAGCACCATTGATCCCGCGATGTGGCCCCTACTATGTCGGCTTGAAGCCGCCATCAAGGTGATGAACGAGGTTCAGGTGCTTACCGTCGCTGTGCCCGAGCAGCGCCACAAGCTGGCAGAAATGAGCCTCTGCTTAGTACTGGCGAATTCGTACCTATCCGAACTCGCGCATCACATGATCGTCGGCGGAGTCGATCTCTACGACGCGATGCTGGCGACCTCAGCGGGAACGCTTGAGCTTCGTGCGTTATGAATTCTTCATCGACGCCCACGCGAGTCCACCATGCGACGAGCTTTGCGACGCTGCGAGAGGCTTTCAAACGAGCGGGCTACGCGCTGCACGACACCGCCGATGGCTACATGGTCGAGCGGTGGGGTATGTGGCGCGAAGTCCCGGACGAGGAAACGCTGCTAGAGCTTCTGCGCCGCGTCGGCGGCTCGTTGTAGCGCCGCTGTTCGGGAATCGGCGGAGCGTTTCTCCGCCACTCGCGTCGCGCTGCCCATAGGTAGGCGCCGCTGCGTTCGCGCCTAAAAGCATCTGCACCCACCCCCAAACCCACCCGCCCGGCCTGTCTCACGGCCCTGCGGGCAACGAAGGGCGCCATGAACAGCCAGAACAGCCGCAAACGCCCCGAAACGTCCCTAGACGGGCACGCGGGCGAGGGCAACGCGTCGGAAGCCCTGCGGCTCATCAGCGAGGCCCATACGCGGCCCATCAACGCCATGCGAGCAAGGCGAACGGGCGAAGCGGTCGGGTTCGCTGCGCTGCGAATCCTCGCCGCGTATGACAACGAGCGAGACAGGCGAGAGGCCGAAAAGCGAACACGAGGCCAGAAGCTCAAGGCCGAGCAGGACGAAGCGAAAGACTTCAACACCTCCATGTTGATCGAACTCGTCGTTCAGCCGCTGGCTCGACGAGGCCGGAATCCCGAGGGCCAAAAGTACAGGCTGTTTTCGTCGGCCGGCCACTTCGCGAAGTCGCTGCTTTACGAGCTCAAGAGCACGGGAGACCTTCGCTTCGCGCATTGGGCCATGCTGTCCGCGGCCACCTTGGCAAATCGCATCAGCGAGTGGCGAAAGGCAAAGCGCCTCGAACTCTTCACCGAAGTTGATGCCAGGCGGCAGAAACCATCACGCCGGGGCCGCCGCGTGAAGAGAGTGCCCTGACATTCGTTGCAGGGGATCACCCCACCGCGATGCACGACGCATCGCGCCAACCCGACAGGACACGCCTCATGCCGTCGATCATTCGCGCCAGTTCGGCCTTCATCGCTTCACTCGGCTTGCCCGGCTCGCCTGCCCTGATGGACGGCCGAAGCAACACGGCCCTCACAGGCGCCACGTTCCCGGTAGTCGCAAACGCTGGTTTGCAGAACGCAACCGCCGTGAACGCGAATGGCGGAAGCTGGCCTGTGGCCACGCTTCTGTTGCAGATTCGCCTGATGTCCGGAAAGGTCATCACGACGAACTCGGACTTCGTGATGCTTGCGTCACCTGACCTCGCGAGTGAACTCATCGCGTCGGGCGGGTGGTCTGCATACGTGCCGGCCGGTGGCTACGCTCTGCCAATCCCGTTCTCAGCATGATCACCCTCCAACTCGAAGGCGATGAGCGCGTAGTCGCGAACATCGACAGGATGAGCAAGGCGGTCAAGGAGGAAATGCGACTGTCCATCGGCGCGCTCACCCTCAAGCTCGCGGCCCGCGTGAAGCTCAAGCTGTCTGATGACGTGCTGCACGTCCGCACCGGCCGCTTGCGCCGAAGCATCACGACCGAGACCAGCGAAGAAGGCGGCGGCGTTCACGGCAAGGTCGGCACGAACGTCGAGTACGCGAGGTTTCAAGAGTACGGGTTCAAAGGAACGCAGACGGTCAAGCAGTCGTTGCGCACCATCACGCAAGCCTTCGGAAAGCCGCTCAAGGGCCCCATGCAGATCACGGTCGGCGCACACCAGCGGCGCATCGACTACCCGGAACACTCGTTCCTTCGCTCGGCACTTCGCGAAATGAATGGCGAGATCACCGACGAACTCAACCAAGCTTTGAAGAGAGCAATCACATGAACAAGATGGACTCCCGAGACCTCCGCGCCGATGGCACTCCACAGCCGGCCGTGACCAAGCCGACGCGTCCGACCTGGGCCCCGCCGCTGCCGCCCGCTCGCGGCGCGCAAGGCGAAGCCCCCGGCATCTTCGCAGCCGGAAGCAATCAGCATCTTGTACCGACATTCCGTGCTGTCGCGCCCACACCGAATCCCGCCGACGACTTCGTTTCGATTGCGACTCTGCCCGGCTTCAACGCTCAGCGAGGCGATGCCGAGCGGTTGCAAGGTCACGGTGTCAGCGTTCAGGTTCGTGACGGCATGCTCGTGGTCAGCCGTAGAGAAGTCACCCGCGCCGCGGACGTGCTCGCGGCTGTCGGGTACTGATCGTGGGTCGGCCTTCGATCAGCACGGCGGCGCAGCGCGACCGCATCTTGCAGGCGCTCCGCACAGGGCCGAAATCAACCATCGAACTGCGCGGTGCCGACATGGACATTCTGTCGCCAGCCTCCCGCGTCATGGAGCTGCGCAACCAAGGCTACAACATTGTGACCACCATGTCTCGCGAGCCGTCCGCGAGTGGCGTGCTGCACACCGTCGCCAAGTACGTCCTGATGGGCGGCGGTCAGCAGCGGCTGGCCCTTCGCCGATAAGCGCTACGCGCTCACCACTCCGAACAAGGAAATCCAAACATGAAATCTCTCGACACCATCAATCGCCTGTCGGCCGAGCGTGCAGACATCGAAGCCCGCCTCGAACCGCTCGCTCGAAAATCGGCCGAGCGTGGCGCGGAACTGAACAGCCTGCGGAACCGTAAGGCCAGCGCGGAGGCCGAACTCGATGCCGCGATCCATCAAGGCGCGCTGATCGAGGGTCGCCAACTCGTCGGCGCCGCCACCGTCGAGGAGGTCGAGTCCGCACGAGAAGTCCGCCAAGCCGCCGAGAAGGCGCACGCTGCCACCACCAAGGCGGTGGCGCCGATCCGCGCACTGGAAGCCGAAGTGAAGGGCCTGCATGAAGCAGCGGCCCCGCTCGGCCTGCGGTTGCATGAGATCACCAACGAACTCACCGCCGCCCGCGAAGCCTACGTCGCCGAACTCGCAGAGGACGCCGCAGCCGACTACGCGGCGGCGACTGTTGCCGTAACCGACGCCTATGTGGCACTGGTCGCGCTGAATCGAACGATGGCATCCATGGACGGCATCAACCCGACCCTCGCACTCGCCACTACCGACTACATGGCGATTCCGGCCTTCAACGTCAATGGCGCCCGTTCGGCGAACGGCTGGCTTTCGACCTCGGGCATCGCAGGGTCGCTGGTGCCTGCCGCGATCAAGGCGCTCAGGTCGCGCATCGCCGCCGATGGCGTGAAGATTCCGGGCCTGTGATCGTGGGCGCGAAACGCCGCGGCGGGCAGCGTCGCAGCAAGTTCGACCCCCAACGCATCGCTGCTGTCGAGCGGCAGAAGCACGCCCTCCACTGGCGGGGGCACGGCTACACGTACCAGCAGATTGCCGACGCAGCGGGCTACCGTAGCAAGCAGGCCGCGCACAAGGCCGTGTCGAGCGCACTGGCTCGGACGCGACATCAGCCGGGGAAGGGCCTGCTGATCGAGCGGCTGCTTGACACAGAGAGAGTTGACGCCATGTTCGCCGCGATCTACCCGATGGCATGTCGCGGCGACCTCAGGGCCGTGGCCGCCGTTGTCGATTTGATGGCCTACCGCGCCCGACTGTTGGGACTCGACACGCCACAACAGTCGGAACTGTTCATCGCCTCGAACAAGGCCCCCTACTCGCGGTGCTAGTCAACTACACGCAAGCGAATCGGGACAGCGCCGGCGGCAATTGGCCCAGCGTCCAAGGCAAGTCAGGGACGCTGCTTGCAGACATGGCTACCAATCGCTGTCCGAATCGCCAATTCTTTGCCACCTATGGCATCTTCCGCACATCAGCGGCAAGGTAGGATGTTGTCGATAACAGGTTAGGCCGCAGAAACACCGTGTACAACGCTCGCATTCTCTTTCTCGTTCGCTGGCTCGCACTTCTTGGCCTTATCGCCGTTGCGCTCCTGTACTTGAATGGGGCGTTCTATGCGGCGTGGCTATCCGAGGGCCCACCGACTCCAAACCCAATAGGCTGGAAACACAAAGCTATAGGTCAGCTTTGCTTTTCGGCGGCAGCCTTTCTCGCAGCGTTCGGGTGCTTTCGCTCACTCGCCAAGTTTCCGTCTCTGAGCCGAACAGGCACCCTGCTTTTGCTTTTCGCTGCCTGTAGCGCAGTCGCCCCGTACATTGGCCGCTCTGTCATCGCGCAGTCCTGCGCAGATACTGGCGGTCACTGGAGCAATCTCACGCTAGAGTGCGAGAAGTGAATCAACTGCGGCCTAACCGAGCCTGTCCTGAATTTTGTGTGCGAGGCATAACATGACCGTAAGGAGCATGTATGCCAAGCAAGGAACCGAGTCGCACGAAGCTGAGGAACGCGGCGATAGCCGCCAAGAGCGCGGCGCTGCCGAAGATACCGAAGGAACTGCTCGATCAGATCATGGCTGAAGGGCCGATGACGGCCGAGCAGATCAACGCCACGACCATGGCCTTGAAGAAGGCGCTGATTGAGCGCGCCCTGGGCGGTGAGCTGTCGCATCACCTGGGGTATCCGCCTGGAGCCGCCCGGCCCGAAGACGCCGCAGGCAACCAACGCAATGGCGTTAGCGCCAAGACCGTTCGCACCGACGGGGGGCCGCTGCGCATCGAGGTGCCGCGCGACCGCGAGGGCAGCTTCGAGCCGCTGCTGATCGGCAAGCACGAGCGGCGCTTCACGGGCTTTGACGACAAGATCATCGCCCTGTACGCGCGCGGCATGACCATGCGCGAGATCCAGGGCTTCCTGGCCGAGCAGTACGGTACCGAGGTCAGCGCGGAGTTCATCAGCTCGGTCACCGACGCGGTGATGGCCGAGGTCACCGCCTGGCAGTCGCGCCCGCTGGAGCCGATGTACCCAGTGGTGTTCTTCGACGCGCTGCGGGTCAAGATCCGCGAGGATGCGGTGGTGCGCAACAAGGCCATCTATCTGGCCCTGGGCGTGCTGCCCGACGGCACGCGCGACATCCTGGGCCTGTGGATTGAGGGGACCGAGGGCGCCAAGTTCTGGATGAAGGTCTTCAACGACCTGAAGACGCGCGGCGTGGGCGACATCCTCATCGCCGTCACCGACGGCCTGAAGGGCATGCCCGAGGCCCTGGGCGCGGTGTTCCCGGCCACGACACTGCAGACCTGCATCGTGCACCTGATCAGGAACAGCCTGGACTTCGCCAGTTGGAAGGACCGCAAGCTGCTGGCCGCGGCGATCAAGCCGATCTACACGGCCCCCAGCGCCGAGGCTGCGCAGGCCGAACTCGATGCCTTCGAGCAGGGGCCCTGGGGCCGCAAGTTCCCCACCGTCGTGGCCGCCTGGCGGCGTGCCTGGGACCGCGTGATCCCGTTCTTCGCGTTCCCGCCGGCGGTGCGCCGGGTGATCTACACGACCAACGCGATCGAGAGCATCAACGCGCGGCTGCGCAAGATCATCAAGTCGCGTGGGCACTTCCCCAGCGACGATGCGGCCACCAAGTTGATCTGGCTGGCGCTGCGCAACATCACGGCCGATTGGGGACGAGCGGCTCACAACTGGAAGGAGGCGATGAATCAGTTCGCGATCCTCTACGAGGAGCGCTTCACGCAGGCGGTCCGCTCGCAGGGTTGAACCATGAAATACATGGCCCAACCGGGGGCGCCTCCGGCGGCCTTGGCAGGGGCCTCTTGTTCAAAGAACATCAAGCAAAGACGAATTCAACAATCCGCCTCGCACACAGAAATTCGGACACTCCC
>JBDUAG010000101.1:0-9588 GCA_040004785.1 Burkholderiales bacterium
AGGTCGAGCAGCAGCAGCGCGCGGTGCCGCGGCGCGGCGAGCGCGCTGGCCAGGCTGGGCGCCTGCGTGCCGGCCACCGGCAGCGGCTGGCTCTCCTCGAACAGCTCGCCGGCGAAGCTGCCGCTGGGCGTGCCGGCGGTGGTGACGGGGTCGATGCGGGCGTAGCGGCGGTTCGGGATCGCTTCGGTCCAGCTCGATTGCATCAGCCGGTCGAGCTCGTCCATCAGGCTGCCGGGCGGCGAGTTCATCGACAGGCGCGATTGCTCGACGCTGGCGCGCGTCTGCGGGGCCGGGTCGACCTGCGCGAGGATCGCCCAGACCGCGAGCGCGCACGCGACGAGCGAGCCGATCAGCATCACGAAGGTCTGCGCGGTGACCTCGAACCCATACAGCGACGGCAGCTTCGCGCCGATCAGGCCGATGCCGACCGGCGCGAGGATGGCCGCCGCGATCAGCACCACCAGCGTGGTGCGCGAGAACTTGGCGCGGCCGTTCGAGACGACGGGCTTGAGCAGCACGAACAGGCCGAACACGAAGTAGAGCAGGCCGATCCACGGCCGCGTGCTCGCGTTGCCGAACAGTGCCCACGAGACGATGAAGCTCACCAGCGTGGCGCCGATTGCGCACAGGTTGAACACATAGCGCTGGGCCTGGAACTGGACCTCGCGCGGCGCGGTGATCAGCTTCGGCGCCCAGTGGTACAGCATGCCCTCGATCGCGCCCTGTGGCTCGGGGTAGGTGATGCCGCCCTGGCGCAGGATCTCCTTGACGTGGTCGGCCGCCTTCGAGCCGCCGTTGGCGCCGACCGGGATCTCGGGCGCGAGCGACGCCGGCCGGCCGCGGCCGAAGAAGAAGCGCATGCGGCGTGCGGCGGTGGTCGCGCAGAGCAGGCCCGCGGCGACCATCGCAAGGCCGGCGATGAGCGGGCCGGCGACCAGTCGCAGCGCGCTGTCCTGCATCGCGCCGCGGGCCCAGAACAGGCTGGTCACACCGGCCAGCAGCAAGATCGCGCCGCAGATCCACAGCAGCCGGTTCTGCAACTGGTACGGGTTGGGGAGCTCCAGGAGCTTGGACTCCGAGCTGTAGTCGTAGGACATGAACTTCCCCCTGCGCTGATGTCGTGCCGCGCAGTTTAGGGGGTGCGGCCCGGTCAGGCTCCGGCGGTCAGCGCCAGCCCGAACAGCTCGTTGCGGTGGTGGATGCCGAGCCGCTCGAATGCGCGGTTGCGGTAGGTCTTGGCGGTGGCGGCCGACACGCCCAGATCGGCGCCGATGCCGTCGAACGTGAGCCCGCGCAGCAGCCGCTCGCACACCGCCAGCTCGCGCGGCGTCAGCTGCGGACAGAGCTGCCGCAGGCGCCGCGCCGGCGTCAGGTGCGCGCTGCCGAGCTCGATGTGGCGTTGCACCACCGCGAGCAGCGTGCCGGCGAAATCGAGCACGCCGTCGAGCTCGGCCGGCGCGAAGCGCGGCTGCGCGCGGTGGCGATAGAAGTTGACCGCGAGCAGCGCGCCGTTCGCCTCAGGGCCGCGCTCGGCGCTGACGAGCGAGAGCCGCTCGCTCAAGCCATGCGCGGCGTAGATTTGCTCGCGGTGGGTGCGGCCGAAGTCATCGGCGAGGCAATGCGTCATCACCATGCTGGACGCCGCCTGCCCGCAGGCCTCGACGAAGTGCGTGTCGTCGCGGTAAACGCCGTTGCGGTAGATGCGCCAGCAGTCGAGCGCGATGTCGGGCACCGCGTGGCTGGCCTGCGCGAACAGGCGCGGCGGCTGGTCATCGAAGACGCGATAGATCGTCCACCACGCCACCGGCAGCGCTCGGTTCAGCTCGCCGAGCGCGCGTGTCGCGAAGTCGTTGCTCGCGATGCAGCCGACGAGCGCGGCGGCGACATCGTGCGCCGGGATGCGCGGCGGGGTGGCGGGGACGGACCAGACTTGCATCCGATCGACTGTCCACCGTAGCGCGGTGGCCGGCAACCCGGGAGAACGCGCATCTGTCCTCCTCGCGGATGACAGACGCGCCGGCCCGCCGAGCCCATGCTGCGCACCTCTGCAAGAAGACGCCGCAAGGAGCCCCCGCCATGAACTCGCACCCCCTTAACACCATTCCCGATGCCGACGTCGACGCCTTCTGGCGCGACGGCGTGATCTGCCTGCGCGGCCTGTTCGATGCCGACTGGATCGAACACATGCGCGAGGCCGTCGAGGACGATCTCGCGCACCCCGGCCCGCTGGCGCGCGAGTACGCCACCAAGGCGGGCCAGCGCTTTCTGGGCGACATCGGCGCCTGGGCCGTGAAGCCGGGGCTGCGCCAGTACGTCGAGCAATCGCCCGCAGCCGAGATCGCGGCGCGCATGCTGCGCAGCCGCAAGGTCAACTTCCTGTACGACCAGCTGTTCGTGAAGGAGCCGGGCACCGCCGCGGTGACGCCGTGGCACCAGGACGGGCCGTACTGGCCGGTCAAGGGCGACCAGATCCTGTCGATCTGGCTCGCGCTGGACGACGTGACGGTCGAGTCCAGCGGGGTCGAGTACGTGAAGGGCTCGCACCGCTGGAGCCGCGAGTTCCGGCCGATCCACTTCGGTGGCGACACCGAGGCCTACAAGATGCTGCCCGGCGAGACGCTGCCCGACATCAATGCGATGCGTGGCGAGTTGGACATCGTCAATTGGGACATGAAAGCCGGGGACTGCCTGCTGCACCACTGCATGACGGTGCACGGCGCGCCCGGCAACGCCAGCTCGACGCAACGCCGCCGTGCCTACGCGACGCGCTGGACCGGCGACGACGTGGTCTACGCACCGCGCGCAGGACAGGCGTCGATCACGGTCGAGCAGGCGACGTGCAAACCCGGCGAGCCGATCGACTGCGCGGTGTTTCCCCGCTTGTGGCCGCGATAGGGCGACCCTGTAATTCGTCTCGAAGAATCGCCACATCGAAGGAATGCCGATGCCCCGCTTCAAATCACTCGCCGCTGCGCTCGGCCTGCTCATCGTCACCGCCGTGGCGCGTGCCGACGTCAACGTCGGCGTGATCGTCTCGCTGACCGGCCCGGGCGCCTCGCTCGGCATCCCGGCCGAGAACACGGTCAAGCTGTGGCCGACGGAGCTCGGCGGGCAGAAGATCAACGTGATCCTGCTCAACGACGCGACCGACACCACCACGGCGGTGAAGAACGCGACCAAGCTGATCACCGAGGACAAGGTCGACATCATCGTCGGGCCCTCGCTCACGCCGACCTCGCTCGCGGTGATCGACGTGGCCGCGCGCTCCGGCGTGCCGGTGATCTCGCTCGCCGGCGGCGGGGCGATCGTCGAGCCGCAGGACGGGCCGCGCCGCTGGGCCTTCAAGATGGCACCGACCGAGACGATCTCGATCAACGCCGTGCTCGACCACATGCTCAAGAACAAGGCGACGACGGTCGCCACCATCGGCATCACGACGGCGTATGGCGAAGGATTTCTAAAGGCGATCGAGAAGCTCGCGCCGGCCAAGGGCGTGAAGATCGTCGCGGTCGAGAAGTACGCGCAGGCCGACACCAGTGCCACCCCGCAGGTGCTCAAGCTCCTCGCGGCGAACCCCGAGGCTGTCTACATCTTCAGCGCCGGCACGCCGGGCGCGCTGCCGCACGTCGAACTCGTCAAGCGCGGCTACAGGGGTCTGATCTACCAGACGCAGGGCGTCGCGAACGCCGACTTCCTGCGCGTCGGCGGCAAGGACCTGGACGGCAGCTTCATGACGGTGGCGCCGGTGCTGGTGGCCGAGCAGCTGCCCGACACCAACCCCGTCAAGGTTCCGGGCGTTGATTACGTGAAGCGCTACGAAGCCAAGTACGGCGCCGGCTCGCGCTCGCTGTTCGGCTCGACCGCGTGGGATGCGCAGCTGTGGCTGAACAGCGCGATCCCGGTCGCGCTGAAGAAGGGCAAGCCAGGCACGGAGGAGTTTCGCCTCGCGTTGCGCGATGCGATCGAAGGGCTGAAGGAGTTCGTCGGCGCGCAAGGCGTGTTCAACCTCAGCGCCACCGACCACAACGGCGTGGACGCGCGCAGCCAGGTGATGGTGAAGGTCGAGGGCGGCACCTGGAAGCTGGTGAAGTGACGCCTTCCGATACGCTTGCCGCGCCCGGCCTGGCGCGCTTTGCCGATCTGACGGTGCAGGTCGCCTCGCCGATCGAGGTCGGCGCGGTCGGCCACGGCATGCGGCGCGTGATCCCGATCCTCGGCGGCACCTGCGTGGCGCGCGACTGGTCGGCGCGGGTGCTCGCCGGCGGTGCGGATTTTCAGCTGATCGTCAACGAGCGCATGGCGCGGCTCGAAGCGCGCTACGTTCTGGAGACCGACGCGGGTGACCGCATCTACGTCCTCAACGATGCGGTGCGCGCCGCCGCGCCCGAGGTGATGGCGCGGCTGCTGCGCGGCGAGCCGGTCGAGCCGGCGGAGGTGTACTTCCGTTGCGCGCCGCGTTTCGAGGCGAGCGCACCGGCACTGGTGTGGATGATGGAGCGGGTGTTTCTCGGCACCGGGCTGCGCCGGCCGAGCGAGGTGGGGATGCGGTTCTTCGAGGTGCTGTGAGCTACTTGCCGCCCGCCTGCGGTACCCGCTGGATCTTGCCCGTGTCGTAGCCCTGCGCGCCGACGAATGCGATCAGCTTGTCCAGATCGGCCTGGGGAATCGTCGGCGTGCGCGCCATGATCCACACGTAGTCGCGTTTCTCGCGCGCGATCACGGTCTGCGTGTAGTCGGGCGAGAGGTACGCGATGCGGTAGTCGGCCTTGATCGGCCAGATGTACTGCTGGCCCCAGACCGCGCCTGCGCCGCCGTCCATCACGAAGCCCTTCGAGCCGTAGCTCTTGCGCGGGCCGTCGAAGCCGTCGGCGTTGAAGCTGAAGGTGGTCGGGATCGTGCCGTCCGGCGCGAGCGTGTAGCTGTCCTTCGCGTTGTGCGCGCCCTGCTCGAGGAAGGTCGGGATGTTCGCGATCACGTACCAGTCGCCCATGAAGCGCGGCAGGTCGACTTTCTCGACGAGTGTGACGGGTTTCGTGCCCGCCGCCGGCCCGCTGGCGCAGCCAGTGACGCCGGCGATGGCGGCGAGCGCGCCGATGAGGGGTAAACGCATGGGGACATCCTTTGATGAAGACGTGTCATTGCAGCCGGTAGCTCAGCTTGCGGCCACCGGCCAGCGTCGAATCGAGCCCGATCCACTCGCCTTGCGCCGAGTACCAGAGGTCGATCGGGTTCACCGGCCCGGTGATGCGCCAGCGCGTCGCCGGTGTCGGTGTGCCGCGCACGTCGAGCGTGCCCGGGCCGGCCTGCGTCACCTGCACCTTCTCGAACAGGCCGGTCTGCGCATTGAGCAGCCGCATCTGGGTGCGGATAGCCGGGTTCCAGTAAGCAAAGCTCATCGCGCAGCCCTTCAACGGTTCGCCGATGAGCTCGACCTGGGTCGTCTTGCCGTCGTCGTCGGTGGTGGACGTGAGTTCGGACAGGCAGTCACCGCGCCACAGCTCGGTCGCGCGGTGCTGGTAACGGTACGCGGTGATGCCGAGGAACTTGACCTGGAACGCGGCCTCGCTGAGCAGCTTGCGTTCATCGCCTTGCGCGCTGAGCGTGAAGCGGTGCGTGCCGATCGGCTTGTCATCGAGCAGCGCGCGGAAGTTCCATTCGGCGGCGTGCGCCGATGTGGCGAGCAGCCCCGTCAGCAGAATCGCGGCCTTCACGCCGACGCCTTGCGACGCGGCGCCGCCGGGATGAACGCGCTGGTGCGCGCGATGTAGTCGCGGTAGGCCGGGCGGCGTTCGCTGATGTCGGCTTCGAGCAGGCTGACCCCCGAGACCTTCAGCAGCAGGAACGTCATCAGCAGCGGCGAGACGATGCTCCACCACGCGCCGCCGGCGGCCAGCGCGATCAGGTACAGCCCCCACCAGGTGCAGCATTCGCCGAAGTAGTTCGGGTGGCGCGTGTAGCGCCACAGGCCGCGGTCCATCACCTCGCCCTTGTTGGCCGGGTCGCTCCTGAAGCGCGCCATCTGCTGGTCGCCGACGGTCTCGAAGACGATGCCGAACGCGGCGAGTGCGGCACCGGCGACGTCGAGCGCGTTCAGCGGATTCGGCCCGCTGACCCCGGCCAGCAACGGCGCCGAGACGATCCACGCCAGCAGGGCCTGCAGACCGAAAATCAGCACCAGGCTCTTGAGCTCGAAGTTCGGTTGGTTGCGCGCACGAATCTGCTGGTAGCGCCGGTCTTCGGGCTGGCCGTGGTTGCGCCAGCTGATGTAGATCGACAGGCGCAGCGCCCACACGATGGCGAGCGCGAGCATCAGCGCGGGCCGCGCGCTCGTGGAGGGCAGGCGCAGCGCGTAGACGATGCCCGCGGTAGCGATGAAGAGCGACCACAGGCTGTCCACCACGCTCACGTCGTGGCGCACGAGGCTGAAGAGCCAGGCCAGCACCGCGCCCGCGATGACGACGCCCAGGCCAGTGAACGCGGCGTGCAGTTCAGCCACGGGCAACCCCGTCGAAGCGATCCGAGAGCCACATCATCAGCGGCATCAGCAGCGCCCACGCGATCGCCAGCGTGGCGATGGCTGCGGTGGCGTTGATGAACGTCGCTGCGCCGAGCCGCACCCCGGCCGCATACGACATCGGACCGGCGATGGCGCCGAGCACGGCGGCGAGCAGCCAGCGGCGCTTCATCCAGCGCATCGTCACGTTCAGCGCGATCGCGAGCAGGCCCCACATCGCGACCATCCAGTACGGCGGCACGTGAGGCTCGGGCTGGCCGGAGGTGAAGGCGACCTGGCCGAGCTGCGCGAAAAAGGTTTCGAACACCGCGCCGATCGCCAGCGCCGCGCCGACGAGCTTGGCCTCGGTCATCGGCCGCGCCGAGACGGCGACGTGCCAAGCGATCACCACGACCACCGCCGTCGTGCCGAGCAAGGGCGCGTCGTGCGCCGCGCCCAACACGCCGGCGAACCACGCGGCCTGGAACAGCACGAAGTTCAGCAGCTGCATCGCGCGGGTGGGCCGGGGATTCGTCATCCGGCCCGGCGCTCGAACAGGTAATGGCTGACCCACCATTGCTGCCCGCCTTCGAAGCCGAACAGCTCGGCGACCGACATGAAGAACAGCCGCCAGCGCTGCCACCACACGCCGGCGTCGACGCCGTAGGTGCGCTCGAACAGCGGCCACAGCGCAGCGCGTTGCTCGTCCATGTTGCGCAGCCAGGCCTCGGACGTGCGCTGGTAGTGCGTGCCGTCCCAGCGCCAGCGGTTCAGCAGGCGCAGGTCATCCTGGCATTGCAGCGCGAGGTCGTCGCTGGGCATCATGCCGCCGGAGAAGAAGTGCTTGCTCATCCAGTCGCTCGCATCCCGCTCGACGAACGGGTAGGGCGCGCCGCGGTGCGCGAAGACATGCATGAAGAAGCGGCCCTGCGGGTTCAGCCAGCGCGCGACGCGCGCGAACGCCTGCGGCCAGTTGCGCAGGTGCTCGAACATCTCGACCGAGACGATGCGGTCGAAGCGCTCGGCGGTGTCGAAGTCGTTCATGTCGCGCGTGATCACACGCACGTTCAGCAGGCCGCGTTGCGCGGCTTGCGCCTCGATGTGCTGGCGCTGCGAGTTGGAGTTGGACAGCGCGGTGATGCGGCTGTCTGGAAAGTGCTCGGCCATCCACAAGGTCAGCGAGCCCCAGCCGCATCCGAGCTCGAGCACCTGCTGGCCACCGGCCAGACCGGCGCGCTCGCAGGTGGCGTGCAGCGCGGCGGCTTCGGCCTGCGCCAGCGTGTCGGTGCCGGCAGGCCAGTGGCAGCCGCTGTATTTGCGGTGCGTGCCAAGCACGGCGCCGAAGAAGGCGGCCGGCACCTCGTAGTGCTGTTCGTTGGCTTTCTCGGGCAGCAGCGCCAGCGGCGCGGAGCGCAACTCGTCGAGGAACGACTGGGTCAGCGCCGCGGTCGCCTCGGCGTCGCCATCGCGCATTTCCACGAGGCGGGCCTTCAGCAGCCGCCGGATGCCGAGCCGCACGACGCGGTCGGGCACCAGCCCTTGTTCGACCCAATGGACGGCGGCGGCAGTGTTGTCGGCCATGTCAGCGCTTCCTGTTCAGCGGGGCAAAAGTGCCCGTTTGAGGTGGTTACGCTAACTGGAAGTCATTGGATGCACTGATCGGTCACAAAATGACCCAACGGGTTTACGCCGCGTGGGCGAGCGCTTCCATCGCGTAGACGTGGCCGAAGCGGTTGGCCAGGAAGGATGGCAGCGGCACCTCTTCCTGCCGGATGAATCCGCTCTGCGGCAGTGCGCCGGCCGCCAGCAGATCGAGCATCGCGCACAGGCTCGACGCGGTCGTGATCTGGATCGCGCTGCGCATCTGGCCGGCCAGCACATGGCTGTAGATCTTGCGGGCGTAGGTCTCCTGCTGCAGCCGCCCGCCGCGCTGGCCGGCGACGGTGACGAAGACGATGACGACGTCCTGCATCGTCGCGGGCAGGGCCTGCTCGAGGATGTCCTTCAGCACGTCGCGGCGGTCCTTCAGGCGCAGGTCGTGGAGCAGTGCCTTCATGATCGCGGCGTGGCCGGGGTAGCGAATGGTGCGGTAGTTCAAGGTGCGCACCTTGCCGGCGAGCGTTTCGCACAGCGTGCCGAGGCCGCCGGAGGTGTTGAAGGCTTCGTAGAGCACGCCGTCGAGCGAGAACTCCTCGCGTTCCTCGAGCGCGGGCACCTCGCGGGCAACGCCGTCGACGATGGCCTCGCAGGGCTCGCAGTATTCGTTGATGACGCCCTCGGTGCTCCAGGTCAGGTTGTAGTTCAGCGCATTGCTCGGGTAGGCGGGCAGGGCGCCGACGCGCATGCGCACCGAGTCGAGCGAATCGAAGCTGCGCGCCAGATCGGCCGCGACGATGGAGATGAAGCCCGGCGCGAGGCCGCATTGCGGGATGAGCGCCGTCGTCGCGCCCTCGGCCAGCGCGCGGATCGCGCGCGTGCTGGCGACGTCTTCGGTGAGGTCGAGGTAGTGCACGCCGGCGTCGCGTGCGGCTTGGGCGACCTGCAGCGTGAGGTGGTAGGGCGCGGCGCTGAGCACGGCGAAGCGGCCCTGCAGCGCATTGCGCAGTTGGGCCGGGTCGGCCACGTCGAGCAGCAGCGTGTTCAGGCGCGCGTCGCCTCCGGGGGTGATCTGCGCCAGCGTGGCAGCCGAGCGATCGGCGACGGTGACGCGGTAGCCGTTCGCCTCGGGCGTGTCGATGAGGAGCGCCGCCACGACCGAACCGATCTTGCCGCCGCCGATGACGAGGATGTCTTTCATGGGAGTCTCCTGAAGTGCCCGGGGCCGATTTTGAGAGGGATGAATGCAAATCGCATCTTCAATTCCGACGAAACGAAGTCCATACTTCGGCAAATTGACTGCATGAACAGGACAAAGTGACCGAAGCCGTTCTCGATGTCACCGACCGCGCCCTGCTCGCGCTGCTGCGCGACGACGCGCGCGCGCCCACTGCCGTGCTGGCGCGCAAGCTGAAGCTCTCGCGCACCACGGTGCAGAGCCGCATGGAGCGGCTGCAGCGCCAGCGCGTGATCTCCGGCTTCACCATCACCGTGCCCGA
>JBDUAG010000620.1:0-2860 GCA_040004785.1 Burkholderiales bacterium
CATGAAAAGTCATAGGGCCCGCCGCGGAAAAAGAAGATGCGCTTGCCGACCTCGAACATCTTGCGTTCGTCGGGATGGGCCTGCGGTAGGTTGAACTTCATGCCCTTGGACTCGGCCGAGACGTAGGTCACCAGCGCTTCGAGGTTGATCTGCTCGCCGCGGCCAAACGGCGTGGCGGCGATCTCGGCGGCATTGAAGCCCTGCGCTTCCATGCAGGTGAGGAGGCGGGATTCGAGATCCTGAACGCGCTTCGTGTCGGCAAAGTAGCGCGGCAGCTCGACGAACGCACCCGTCACAACGCCCGGCCCCTTGCCGAGATCGCAGGCCTCGAACGACGCGTTCTTCGGCCCGCGCTTCTGCTTCCACAGGGCCTCGCCCTTGGCCTCCCACAGATCGGCCGGGTTGCCATCGGCGAGCAAAGCGCGGTACTGCGCGATGCCATCGGCGGTGGACTGCGCGTGCGCCGGGCCGAGCCCGGCCATCGCCAGCGCGACGACCGCAGTGACTGCGCTCGCGCGCCGCGTCATGCGACCGTCGCCTCGTCGGTGCGCTTGTCGCCGCGGTTGTCGGTCCAGCCGATGCTGATCTTGTCGCCGGCCTTCGCGCCCTTCACGACGAATTCGGTGAACGGGTTCTTCGCGATCGCGGTGCCCCACTGCGCCGTCAGCACGGTCTTGCCGTTGAGTGCGGCGACGACCTCGGTGATGTGCCACGCGGGAATCGTCTTGCCGGCCGCGTCCTTGCGCTGGCCGGTTTCCATTTCGTGACTCATCAGCACGCGCACCACGGCGCCGCTGCCTTGCACTTGCGCGCGGATGCGCATCGGGTCGGACATGTTCTTCTCCTGATTCCGTCAGCCGCCGCCGGGCCGCCCCAAGGCGGCTGACCGCGCCCTCGGGGGGCAGGAGCGAAGCGACGTGGGGGTTGTCATTTCAGCCGCCGCAGCCGCCCAAGGTGACCTTCACTTCCTTCTGCGCATAGAGCACCTTGCCGTCGCCCATGATCGCCACGGCGAGCACGTTCGAGGTCTGGCCCATCTTGATGCGCGTCTTCACGTTCGTCTCGACCGCGTCGGTGAACTCGAAGATGCCGGCCAGCGTGGTCGGGTTCTTCTCGACCAGGAAGGCGATGCGCTTCACGCCGGGCAGCGCGCTGCTCGCGGCGATCGGCACGACGGCGCCGTTCTCGGCGATATCGGGCGCGGTGAAGACGATGTCGCTGCTCTCGACCGGCTTGGCCATGCCGAGGCCCTTGATCACCTCATCGATCGACTTGCCTTCGAACGCGGCCTTGGCCCAGGCGCTCTGCGCGCGGGCCGGCAGCACACCGGCACCGGCCATCAGCATCGCCACGGCGGCGCTGCGCCTCATCATGACTCGACGGTTCTGCATTGGGGGTCCGTTCCTTCGAGGCCCGAGAGGCCGAGCCGGAACTGTAGGGCCGAACGCATGCGCGCCGCGCGCGCTCAGGGATATTCCCGACGCGCGGGTGTTGACGCTACGCGGCTGCGGCCGCGGCCGCGGCCGCGCGCGCGACGGCCGCCTCGATGTCTTCCTGGACCTTGCGCGCGCCGCGCAGCACCAGCGTCGCATCGAGCCCGGCTTGCGGACCGACCGCATTCGCCACGTCGTCGAGCGTCGCCGGGTCGGTCATCAGCGCATGCGCCAGCGCCGACAGCGCACACACGCCGCGCCGCGGCAGCTGCATCGGCAGCTCGCGCGTGGCGTTGACGATCACGTGGAAGCGCACGCTGGCCACTGCGGCAGCCGACAGGCCCCAGCTCTCGCACAGCGCCGCGCCGAGCGCGTCGTGGCTGACGCCGAACTCGGCGTGTTCGAGCAGCAGCAGATCTTCGTCGTCGACCGCCTCCGCCAGCATCTCGCGGTAGCGCTGGCTCGAATGGCGGAACAGCACGGCCTTGCCACACTCCTCGAACAGCCCGGCCGAATGCGCGGCCCACGGATCGACGTTCAGCGCCATGCCGATGCGGCTCATCAGCAGGCTGCGCACGCTGGCGCGCTCCCACAGCGGCTCGAGTTCGAGCGCGGCCGGAAACACTGCGCGCAGACCCATCTCGAACGTGACCGCCGCGACCTCGCGCGTGCCCAGGTGCGTGATCGCCTGGTGCACCGACTGGACCCTGCTGCGCAGCCCATAGAGCGACGAGTTGACGGCCTTGAGCACCGCCGAGGCGAGCGCCATGTCGGACGAGATCAGGGCGCTGACGGCCTGCAGGTTCACGTCCTCGTCGGCGAGCAGCAGCGACAGCTTGACGAGCGCATCGGGCTGGGCCGGGATGTCGATGCTCAGCGAGCGGAGTTTCGGATCGACGGGCATGGCGGGCTCCTCCTGAGCGCAGCAGCGGATCGTTCGATGTTAGGCAACGCGGCGCCGCGCCGGTCGACGCAACAGCGGGGCAAAGCGGCGACTGTTCGGCGTCAGGTTGAGCGCACGAAGGCGTGCGCGCCGGTCTTGGGAATCCTTGCCGGGAGGCGCCGGAATGACAAAGGGCGCCAGGTTCACCTGGCGCCCTTTGGATTTTTGCATCGGCCCTGACTGCAGCCTGGAATGTGTCGAATTTGTCTCCTCGACCCCGTCCTGCGAGGCACCATGCCGGTGCCTGCTGCGAGGGTTGTGACTTTAGGGGCCCGACGCCCTGTCCGCACGAGGACTTACCCGATGTGAATTGACAACAGCATGCGCCATCAGCGGGCGGTCATCGGCACCGAAAGCACCACTTTCGTACCTTCGCCAATGGCGCTGGTGACGGTCACGGCACCGTCATGCAGTTCGACGATGCGCTTCACGATCGCCAGCCCCAGGCCCTTGCCGCCCTCGCCGGTGGCCGGCGCGACGCTCT
>JBDUAG010000621.1:0-2859 GCA_040004785.1 Burkholderiales bacterium
CTCGCCGCCGTGCCGTGATCGCGCGCGTGGTTCAGCGCCAGCTTGCTGCCGGCGACCGCGAGCGGCGACTTGGCGGCGATGCTGCGCGCGAGCTTCATCGCGTGGTCGAGCGCGGCGGCCGCGTCCGGCAGCACCGCGTTGACGAGGCCGATCTGCAGCGCGCGCTCGGCGCTGACTCGATCGCCGGTGTAGGCCATCTCGCGCGCCACGCCCTGCGGCACGATCGCCATCAGGCGCTGCAGCACGCCGAGGTCGGCCATCATGCCGATGTGGATCTCCTGCACCGTGAAGAACGCATCCGCCGAGCAGACGCGGATGTCGCAGGCGGTCGCGAGATCGAGCGCGCCGCCGATGCAGCCGCCCTGGATCGCACAGATCACCGGCAGGCGCGCTTCGTCGATCGCACTGAAGCAGTCGATGAGCTTGCGCAGCGTCTCCTGGAAGTTCAGCCGCGCGCGTGCCGTGCGCGTCACGAGCAGTGCATCGTCGCCGCCGAACACGTCGAGCGCCATGCCGGCGCAGAAGTGCTTGCCGGTCGATGAGATCACGAGCGCGCGTGCTTCGCCAGCGTCGTTCAGCGCGCGCACCGCGTCGCGCAACGCCGGAAAGAACGGCGGCGCCATCGTGTTCAGACGCTCCGGGCGATTGAGCTGCAGGTGAGCGATGCCGTCGTCGGTGTGGAGCTGGAAGAAGTCGTTGTTCATCGGCGCCTCAGAGGTTCGACGGAGTATGCCTACACTGCGCGCGATGAAACCGACGCTGCTGACCGCCGACGACCTGACCCTGCATGTGCGCGAATGGCCACGCGTCGACGCGCGCGGCAGCGTGCTGATCGTGCATGGCCTCGGCGAGCACATCGGCCGCTACGAGCACGTTGCCGAGCAGCTCAATGCATGGGGCTGGAACGCGGTCGGCTACGACCAGCGCGGCCACGGCCGCAGCGAAGGTGCGCGTGGTGCGCTCGCGAAGCCGGACGACCTGCTGCGCGATCTCGCGCTTGTCTTCGACGCGGTGCGCGAAAGCAACCCCGGCCCGCTGGTGCTGCTCGGCCACAGCATGGGCGGGCTGGTCGCGGCGCGCTTCGTGGCCGAGCGGGTGCGTTCGGTCGAGGCACTGGTGCTGTCCTCGCCGGCGCTGGATGCGGGCATGGGCGCATTCCAGAAACTGCTGCTCGCGGTGCTGGCGCCGCTCGCACCGAACCTCGCCGTGAACAACGGCCTGAAGCCCGCCTGGATCTCGCGCGACCCGGCGGTGGTGCAGGCCTATGTGGCCGACCCGCTGGTGCATGACCGGGTCACGCCGAGGCTGGTGCGCTTCATTGTCGACGGCGGCGAGTTCGTACTCGCGCGTGCGGCGCAATGGTCGGTGCCGACGCTGCTGCTCTACGCCGGCAGGGATCGCTGCGTGGCGCCGGCCGGCAGCGCCGTGATGGCCGCGGCGGCGCCGAAGTCGGTGTTGTCCGCGCGCGAGTTCGCGCCGCTGTTCCACGAGATCTTCAACGAACCGGAGCAGGGCGAGGTTTTCGCCGTGCTGAAGACATGGATCAATTCTGGACGCGGAAGCTGACCGGCTCGGAGGTCAGCAGCACCGTCTCCGCTGCCGTGTTGTCGATGAAGTCCACACGCGCCGAGTAGTTGCCCGCGGGCGGCTGGAGCCAGACCTCGGTGAATCCGTTGCTCAGGTTGATCACTTCCTCGCGGCCGTTTTCGAGCTTGAGGCGCACGCGGAAGTGTCCGCTGCCCGGCTCGCTCAGCGCGGTGTTCGAGACGTTCATGCCCGACACGTGCAGTGCGAACCGAAATGGCGGCTTCACGCTTGCGCCGGTCGCCGGCTCGAGGATCGCGACGCTCTTCACGACCAGGCTCTTCGGATCGATCTTGTCGTTCTTCTTCGTCACCGTGATCGTGATCGGCTTGCCGTAGACAAAGTTCGGGATGTGCTTCTCGTCGGCCAGCACCAAACGCAGCGTGTACTTGCCCGGCTCGAAGACCAGCACGGTTTCCATCTGGCCCTTGCCGAAGTGGATGTACTGGTCGTTGAAGGGCAGGGGCTTGGTGAAGTCGAGTGGCAGCTCGCGGTTCACCAGCAGATGGTGGTGGCCGGTGCCCTTGACCGGCTTGACGATCGGTGAGATGCCGATGCCGGTGAGACCGAACTTCAGCAGGAACGGCGTCTCGATGCTGGCGCCATCAGCGAGGTTGCTGAAGTACGCGCTCTTGTTGAGCCGCGGCGGGGGCACGACCCACGGGTGGATGGCGTCTGCGGCCCGGGCAGGAATTGCCGCAACGACCAGCCCGAACGACATGGCGAGAGCGCAAGCGATACGAATCATGGGCTGCCTTCACAGTGGGTGATCGACAAGAGGCAGCGGATTGTAAGGAAGGCCCGCCCGCAAGGACCCGCGCCGTTGCGCCCGGCCGGGGGCTTGCGCGCAAGGTTCTACACTGCTAGGCCGCTTTGACGCACCTTCGATGGAGTCCGCCATGAACGCACGCGATCCGCACCTGCCCGTCCAGCCCGATGAAGCCGATGCGCTGGCCGCGTTCGCCGCGCGCACCTGGGATGAAGAGATCGTTCCGGCGTTGACGCGCTATATCGCGATCCCGGCGAAGAGCCCGATGTTCGATGCCGACTGGGCCGCGAACGGCCACCTCGAGCGCGTCGTCACCGAGGCCGCGCGCTGGGTCGAGAGCAAGCAGGTCGCCGGCCTCAAGCTCGAAGTCGTGCGCATCGAGGGCCGCACGCCGGTGATCTTCTTCGAGGTGCCTGCCACCAAGGCCGGCGGCAACGCGCCCGACGCGCCGACGATCTGCCTCTACGGCCACCTCGACAAGCAACCCGAGTTCAACGGCTGGCGCA
>JBDUAG010000622.1:0-2856 GCA_040004785.1 Burkholderiales bacterium
CGCGCGCAGGCGCTCGCGGCCGCGCGACAGGCGCGACATCACGGTGCCGATCGGGATGCCGAGCGTCTTCGCAATCTCGGCGTAGGCCATGTCCTCGAGCGCGACGAGCAGCACGATCTCCTTCTGCTCGACGGGCAGCAGATCGAGCGCGGCCTGCAGGTCGAGCATGGCCAGGCGCTCACCCTGCGTCGGCGCCATCGCCACCTCGGGCGTGTCGTCGTCGATCGTCTGCGTCGCCACGCGCGGGCGGCGCACCCCATCGACGTGCAGGTTGTGCATGATGCTGAAGAGCCAGCCGCGCGCGTCGGCCACGCCGCGCCACAGGGCCGACCTGGCCCAGGCACGCTCCAGCGTGTCCTGCACCAGGTCGTCGGCGTCGTCGCGGTTGCCGGCCAGCGCGCGCGCGTAGCGGCGCAGGCGCGGCACCCAGGTCAGCAACTCGTCAGGCGTCATTCCTTGATGATGTGCCAGACATCGCGGAAGTTGTCACCGGTGCGATCTCCGGCCTTCTGATCAGGCTTGTAGAAGTACACCGGCTTGCCCTTGTAGGCCCACTGCATCGTGCCGTCGTCGCGCGTCACCACCGTGTAGGCGCCGGTGGGCTTGTCGCCGGCGGCGGCCATCAGCGGCGGCCACAGCGCGGCGCACGGGCCGTTGCAGGTGCTCTTGCCGCTGCCGCTGGCGTCCTTGTCGAAGGTGTAGAGCGTCATGCCGTTGGGCGCCACGAGCGCGCCGCTGGAGAGCATGGCCGGGGCGGCGGGTGCCGTCATGTTGGCGCAGCCGGCGGTGGTTGCGACGATGGATGCGGCCAGAGAGGCGCCGAGGGCAAGGTTCTTGAACATGGGAGCTCCCGTGAGTGGCGCAGGTGCGAATGGCGCCTGTCATGGGGTGGACGCTCCCGCGCCCCGGTTTATTCCGGCATGGCCATCACTCGATGTGGCGCTTGACCCAGGCCACGTACTTGTCCATCCAGCCCTGCAGGAACTTCTTGCTCGCCTCGCCGATGTTGCCGGACGCGTCGAAGAGGCCTTCCTTCGCGTGGATGAACGCTTCGGGTTGGCCGAGCGTGGGCACGTCGAGGTAGGCGAGTACGTTGCGCAGGTGCTGCTGCGCCAGGGCGGTGCCGACCGGGCCGACCGACGCGCCGATCACGCCCGCCGGCTTGCCGGCCCACGCGTTCTGTCCATACGGGCGAGAGGCGTGGTCGAGCGCGTTCTTCAGCACGCCGGGCATCGAGCGGTTGTATTCCGGGGTCACGAACAGCAGGCCTTGCGAGGCGGCGATCTCGCTCTTGATGCGCTTCACGGAGGCCGCCTGGTCCGCGTCGTCGTCCTGGTTGTAGAGCGGCAGGTCGCCGACGTTCAGGTGCATGAACGAGAATTCAGCCGGCGCCAGCCTGGTCAGGCCTTCGGCCAGCTTGCGGTTGAACGAGTCGCGGCGCAGGCTGCCGACCACGACGGCGATCTGGATTGAGGACATGAGAGTTCCCTTTCAGTGTGTCGCTGAACAGCCAGAGCAGGCGCCGCAAGTATCCACGGAATCGCCCCGGCCCGACCAGCCGGGGCAGTGGTGTCGGGCGGCGCAGACGCGCGCCGGTCAGGCGCGAAGACGTCGGCCGGGGCAGTGCGGCGAGGCGGGACGGGATCAACATGGACATGGCGGTTTCCCAAGGCAGCAAAGAATCATCCCGCCATGGCGCCGATCCCGTCATCGGAGGCCGCGTCAATGCGCCGTAGGACGATGCCGACAATCCAAGCGACTCACGCCTTCGCCAGCAGCTGCCCGATCGGCAACGCGATCTCGGACTTGATCTCCTTCAGTACGATGCTCGATCGAACGTGCGTCACACCCGAGACCTTGAAGATCGTGTCGTGCAGAAAGCGCTCGTAGTGCTTGATGTCGGGCGCGAGTACCGTCAGCAGGTAGTCAGCCTGGCCGGTGGTGGCCTGGCAGCGCACGATGTTCGGGCTCGCCGCGACGGCCTGCTCGAAGCGCTGCACCTGCTCCTCGCTGTGGTGCGTGAGGTTGACTTCGACCATCACGGTCAGGTTCAGGCCGACCCTTTCCGGATCGACCCGCGCGGTGTAGCCGCGGATCACGCCGGTCGCTTCCATTTCCTTGACGCGCTTCCAGCACGGCGTGGGCGAGAGGCCGACCGCAGCGGAGAGCTGAGCGACCGTCTGGCGCGCATCGCGCTGCAACTCGAGCAGGATCTTCAGGCTGTAGGCGTCCAGAAGAGAGGATGGTTCGATTTTCGCCATGAATGATCCGATTTTCACCAAGAACAGGGGCTAACCATAGCGGATTCGAGAAGCACATTCTCGATCGGCGGCGCAACAATTCCGCCCATGACTGCCACCGCCATCCACCCGTCCGTGCGCCGCCCGGACTACCAACTGTCGGACAACCTCTGGGCGCCGGGCGGCGCCGTGTTCCTGACCGGCACCCAGGCGCTGGTGCGGTTGCTGGTGATGCAACGCGAGCGCGACGCCGCGGCCGGGCTCCACACGCAGGGCTTCATCAGCGGTTACCGCGGCTCGCCGCTGGGCATGGTCGATCAGGCGGTGTGGAAGGCCGGCAAGCGATTCAGCGAGGCCGGCATCCGCTTCGTGCCGGCGATCAACGAGGAGCTCGCCGCGACCCAGGTGCTGGGCACCCAGCGGGTCGAGTCCGACCCCGAGCGCACCGTCGAAGGCGTGTTCGGCATGTGGTACGGCAAGGGCCCGGGCGTGGACCGCGCCGGCGATGCGATCAAGCACGGCAACGCCTACGGTTCGTCGCCGCACGGCGGCGTGCTGGTGGTCGCGGGTGACGACCACGGCTGCGTCTCGTCGTCGATGCCGCACCAGAGCGACC
>JBDUAG010000623.1:0-2853 GCA_040004785.1 Burkholderiales bacterium
CCAGGACCGCTTTTCGGCGGTCAACCTGAGAAGGCGGCCGGCATGTCTCGACCCAGAGGGGACGGTCATATGTGCGGATTCACCGCCACAAAGCCGAAGCTCGAACACTTGCCGCTATGCACGGCTGGCGGTACCAGGTTCACTTGATCCTGACGACGACCTTGCCTTTCGCGCGCCCGGCTTCGACGTAGGCGAGTGCCTCATTGGTTGACGCGAATGGAAAGACCCGATCCATCACAGGGCGGATGGCCCCAGCCTCGATGAGTCGGGTGATCTCGCGCAATTGGCTACCGCTCGCCTTCATGAAGAGGAATGAGTAGCCAATGCCCAGTCCACGCGCTTTTCGTCTCACGCCCGAGCTGAGCAGCCGCATCACCAATCGCACGAACCCGGGTGCCTCGACCTCCCTTCCGAATTCGGGGTCGGGTGGCCCGGAGATGGAGATGAGCTTGCCGCCGGGCTTGAGGACGCGAAGAGACTTTTCGAGCGTCTTGCCATCCTGGCTGTTCAGCACCACGTCGTAGTCGCGCAAGACATCCTCGAAGTCTTGTGTCTTGTAGTCGATGACGACGTCTGCCCCGAGGCTCTTCACGAGCGCGGCATTGGTTGCACTCGCGGTCGTAGCGACGGCGGCGCCCAGATGCTTGGCCAACTGAATGGCGAATGTGCCCACGCCACCGGAGCCCGCCTGAATGAAGACCTTTTGCCCCTTCTTCAGGTCGGCCTTCTCGACGAGTGCCTGCCATGCCGTCAAGCCGACCAGAGGAATGGAAGCGGCTTCCTCCATGGTGAGGTTCTTGGGCTTGAGCGCGAGCGACGCTTCCTTGACCGGGACGAATTCGGCGAAGGCGCCGATCCGGAAATCATCCGGCCGTGCATAGACCTCGTCACCCGGCTTGAATTGGCGAACTCTCGGTCCCACCCTGACCACGACGCCTGCTACGTCGTGCCCGAGGATGATAGGCAATCGATACGGCAGGATGAGCTTGAACTCGCCGCTCCGGATCTTGGCGTCAAGCAGGTTCACGCCAGCGGCATGGACCTCTATCAGGACCTCGTCTTCATGAAGCTCCGGAGTCGGCATATCAGCCAACCGCAGAGCGGCCTTCTTTTGATAGCGATCGATGACGAATGCCTTCACGATGATTTCACCGCCAGCGCCGCATCGAGCCGCAGATCCCTTCGAATCCCGGCATCCATCAGTGCGGCAGGCGCGAACCTGCGCAGCCAGGTCAGCCGGCCAGCGAGCCCGCCGGCTGTGTAGCGAAGTTGCGGGCGAACCGCACCGACAGCCTTCAGCACGACCTCCGCCACGATGCCCGGCTGGTCTGCAGTGGCCATCACTTCCTTCACGCGCTGGCTCACGGCGGCGCGGGCCTCGCCGTAGGCGTCGAGCATGGCGTCGGGCTGAAGGAAGTTCGCGTCGAACGGCGTGTTCGTGTACGCGGGCTCGATGACCGAGACCCGGATGCCCCTTGTGCGCAACTCATGATCGAGCGACTCTGAATAGCCTTCGATCGCGTGCTTCGTCGCCGCATAGAGCGCGCCGTACGGCATTGGCAACAGGCCCAGCACCGAGCCGATGTTGATGATGCGCCCGGTGCCCTGTTTGCGCATGTGCGGGAGGACGGCGCGCGTCATCCGGACAATCCCGAAAAAGTTGGTGTCGAAGATCGACTGGGCCTGCGCGATCGAGCTTTCTTCGGCACCGGCAGGAGCAACTCCGAAGCCGGCGTTGTTGACGAGCAGGTCGATGCGACCTTCCCGCTGCATCACCTGCGCGACAGCATCGGCAACGGAGGCATCGCTGGTCACGTCCAGCGAGAGCATCTCGAACGGTCGCCCGCCCACACCGCCCCCACGCCGACTCGTGCCGTAGACCCTGTAGCCAGCCTTTGCGAGCAACTCCGCAGTGGCTTGTCCGATGCCCGACGACGCGCCTGTCACGAGTGCGATCTGGTTGCTCTGGCTCTTCATGTTCATGACGCTTCTCCGTAGGGTTGTGGGGATGGGGCAAATCGTTGGCAGCAAGGACTGAGCGACACACCGCAGTGCTTGGAAGGGTCAACAGGACAATGTCGCATTACGAACATCATGTCAGATTTCGGACGAAAAGCGGCAGGCATTCAAGGCTCAACGTCCGACCGAGGTCAGATGCTTAAGTGCCGCTTCGCGCAGGCTGTCGGAGAGCCTTGGTTCATCGACCGCGCGGGCCAGCATCACGGCGCCCACCATGGTGGAAAGCGCCACCAACGCCCTGTCGTGGGCGCTTTGCTGCCCCCAGTCTGGCGACTGGCGAGCGAGGAGGTCGATCGTGGCCTTGATATGACGCGTCGCGACGCGACGCACTTCGGGTGACTGGCGAACGGTCTCTGAGCCCAGCGCGGCCAGCGGACAACCCGCCTCCAGCTGCTGGACATGTTCTGCGGAGAGGTAGGCAGCCAGCATGGCCTTCAGCGCCATGCCGGGTGGCGCGCCGGCCGCGACCTCGGCTGCACCGGCGGCGGACTCCGCGCATGCCTTTCCCGCTGCTTCCGCCAACATGGCCTCGCGTGACGCGAAGTGGGAATAAAACGCGCCGTGCGTCAGCCCGGCCTCTTTCATGATGTCGGCAACGCCCGTCCCGTCGTATCCGCTGCGTCGAATTGCCCGCGCGGCCGCGGACACAATGCGTTCGTGTGTGGCGTCCTTGGCCGCGGCCCGGGCATTGGTTGTTGTATTTCGCATGACTAACATCATACGATATTTCTCCCAGTTCAGCAACTGTCTGTGCGGCGAGGGAGAACGCGGTGCCTGCTGGCTTGTGCGCGCCGGCCGAGACTTACCATCGTGTGCGAAAAAATGGTGCGCCTC
>JBDUAG010000102.1:0-9538 GCA_040004785.1 Burkholderiales bacterium
CCTGATGGCCGGCTACGCGTTCATCGCGATCGTGGCGATGGGGCAGGCATTCGCGCTGCTCGTGCGCGGAATCGATCTCTCGGTCGGGGCGATCGTCGCGCTGGCGGGCATGGTGGCGTTCGATGCCTCGCTGATCCTGCACCTGCCCGGTTGGTTGGTGCTGCTGCTGACGGTCATGGCGGGCACGCTGGCCGGCGCGGCCAACGGCTTGCTGGTCGTCGGCCTGCGCCTGCAGCCCTTCATCGCAACGCTGGCCACGCTGGCGGCCTACCGAGGCATGGTGTTCGCAATTTCCGGGCGCCAGCTTGTGCCCGAGCTGTCGACCACACCGATCACCGACCCGTGGATTACCGGGTTGGAATCGTACTTCGACGTCGGCGCTGCGCTGGCCGTGCCGGACACGATCTCGCTGCCTGCCATCCCGCTCTCGTTCGTCGCGATGCTGGTGTTGCTGGTCGTGTTCCAGACCTTGCTGACGCGCTCGCGCTTCGGTCACGAACTGCTCGCGATCGGCGGCAACCCCGAGGCCGCGCGGCTCGCGGGCATCCGGGTCTCGCGTGGCGTCGTGCTGGCCTACACCCTGAGCGGGCTGTGCGCCGGCATCGCCGCTCTGCTGCTCGTGGCGCGCCTGACCACCGCGACCGAATCGCTCGGCAACGGCCTCGAACTGACGGCGATCGCCGGCGCGGTGATCGGCGGGGTCAGCGTGCGCGGTGGCAGCGGCTCGCTGTGGGGGCCGGTGCTCGGCACCTTTCTGCTGGGCGTGGTGCTGCTGGGGCTGACGTTGTATGGCGTCTCTCCGTTCGTGCAGCAGATCCTCACCGGCGCGGTGCTGCTCGGCGCCGTCGCGCACGCGCGCTGGGCCGTACGACGGCATGCCGCGCACAGCACACCCTAGCGTGACCTTCCCGATGCCTGCCGTTCCGCCCATCCGCGCCCGCGCCGTCACAAAAACCTACGGCACGCAGACCGTGCTGCAGCCGACCGACTTCACGGTCGCCGCGGGCGAGGTGCGTGCGCTGGTGGGCTCGAACGGCGCTGGAAAATCGACGCTGATGAAAATCCTCGCCGGCGCCATTTCGCCCACTGCCGGCCAGGTCGAGATCGATGGCGAGGCGACGCCGCTGGGCAGGCCCACTGAGATGCTGCGCCGCGGCGTGGCGTGCATCTACCAGCATTCAAATCTGGTCCCGGAGATGTCGGTACTCGACAACCTGTACCTCGGCCGCCTGCCGACGCGCCGCATCGGGCTCGTCGACCGGCGGCGCCTGCGTGACGACGCACGCGCGCTGCTGGCGCGCCACCGCATCGAACTCGACCTGGATCTGCCGGTCGCGGAACTGTCGACAGTGAAGCAGAAGGAAGTAGAGATCCTGAAAGCGCTCGCGCTGGAGGCCCGCGTGCTGCTGATGGACGAGCCGACCGGCTGGTTGTCGGTGGGGGAGGTCGCTCGCCTTCACGCGACGATTCGTCACCTGCGCGATCATGGCGTCGCCATCGTCTACACGAGCCATATGCTGGACGAGGTGCTCGCCCTGTGCGACGCCGTGACCGTGATGCGCGATGGCCGCGTGGTCGCCGACGCACCGATCCAGACGATGGACAGGGCGCGTCTGGTGCGGCTGATGGTGGGCGACGCGCTGGCACGCGCTGGGCGCAACGGCGCCGAGAGGCCCGAGACGACGGCGCGAACCGGCACGCCGCGGCTGCGCTGCACGGGCATGTCGCGCCGGGGCCTGTTTCACGACATTGACCTCGACGTACACGCCGGCGAAATCGTCTGCGTGACCGGGCTGGTCGGCGCGAAGCGAACCGAGCTGATGCGCTCGATCTTCGGCGCCGACCGTTTCGATGCCGGCACGCTCGAACTCGACGGACGCTCGGTTGGCTTCCGCTCGCCGCGCGAAGCGATCGCACATGGCATCGGATTCGTCGCCGAGGATCGCCACCGTGAAGGCCTGCTGCTGAATCTCTCGGTGGCCGAGAACCTTGTGCTCGCGTCGCTGGATCGCTGCAGCCGCGGCGGCCTGCTGATCGCATCGCGCATGCGCGCGACGGCGCAACGGTGGATCGTCCGATTGAACGTGCAGCCGCCGGCGCCCAACCGACTCGTGCGACTGCTTTCCGGTGGCAACCAGCAAAAAGTGCTGCTGGGCAAGTGGCTCGAGCTGCAGCCGCACGTGCTGATCCTCGACGAACCGACGGTGGGCGTGGACATCGCGGCGAAGGCAGAGATCTACGAAACGCTGCGCGCCCAGCGCGCGCAAGGCGCGGCGATTCTCGTCGTCTCCTCCGACCTCGAGGAGGTGATGGCGATCGCCGACCGCATCGTCGTGATGGCCGAGGGCCGCATCGTGCGCACCTGCGATGCCCGGCACACCAGCATGGCCCAGCTGGTGCAGGATTTCGGAGGGGTGCCGGCATGAGCGCCATCGCGATGCGCGGCGCACTGGCGCCGGTCTGGCGGCGGCGCGTGGCCGCGTCGGCCTTGCCGCTTGCCGCGGTGGCGGCGGTCGCGCTGTTCGCGTGCATACAGCCAGCCTTTCTCGGTGCCGACAATCTTGTTGGCATCCTTCGCCAGGTGGCCATCGTCGGGATCATGGCCTCAGCGATGACTTTCGTGATCATGACCGGCGGCATCGACTTGTCGATCGGGCCCGTGCTGGCGCTTTCAGGACTCGTCGCCGTGCTGGCGCTCGATGCGGGGCTCGGACTGTTCGTCGCGCTCGCACTCGCGCTGGGCGTGGGCTTGGCGATCGGGCTGCTCAACGGCGGGCTGATCGCGCTCGGCGGGCTGCCGCCGATCATCGTCACGCTGGCCATGCTGAGCATCGTGCGCGGCTCGGCGCTGCTCTTGGGTGGGCCGGACCTGCACGCGGTGCGCGGCCAGGCGGCATTCAGCTTCCTCGGCACGGGCAGCATCGCCGGCTTGCCGTTCTCGGTGTGGCTGTTCGGCGCCGTGGCGGCCGCTCTGGTCTTCGTGCAACACGGCAGCGTGCTCGGGCTGCGGGTCGCCGCCATTGGCGACAACGAACGCGTTGCATGGCTCAGCGGCCATCGGACGCGGCTGACGACGTTGTCGCTGTACGGCCTGAGCGGCGTGTGCGCCGCGCTCGCCGGGGTGATTCAGGCGTCGCAGGTGCACACCGGTTCGGCAACCTACGGCGAGTTCGGCACCGAGCTCGACGTGATTGCCGCCGTGGTGCTGGGTGGCACTCAGCTCAGCGGTGGCCGAGGTTCGGTCGCGCGGACGGTGCTCGGCGTACTTTTCCTCGGAGCCCTGAACAACGCGATGAACATCCTGGACGTTCCGATAGACCTTCAGCTCATTGCCAAGGGCGCGATCATCGCCGCGGCGCTGGGCCTGGGCCAGCTGCGCTCATGACACCCATGCCGCACCCCGTGATCCTCGTCACTGGCGCGACCGGCAAGGTTGGTCGCACCTTCATCGCACGCCTGCTGGGCGAGGAGGGCTTCGCACATTGGCGCGTGCGTGCGCTGTGCCACCAGAGGTCGCTGCCCGCGCACGAGCGGATCGAATCGGTGTTCGGCTCGATCCAGGATCGGGCGGCCGTGCTGCAGGCGCTGGAAGGCGTCACCCATGTCCTGCATCTGGCCACCAGCAAGGAGACGCCCGACGACGTGATCGACGTGTCGGTGAAAGGCCTGTTCTGGTTGCTCGAGGGCTGCCGCGCGAGTCCGACATTTCGCCAGTTCATCCTGATCGGCGGCGACGCGTCGGTCGGGCATTTTCATTACCCGCACCCGGTGCCGGTGGTCGAGACCCAGCCGCACAGCGCCTATCCCGGCTGCTACGCATTGTCGAAGGTCCTCGAAGAGACGATGCTGCAGCAGTACCACGTGCAGTACGGCCTGAACGGCTGCTGCCTGCGCGCGCCCTGGATCCTCGAGAAGGACGACCTGCGCTTTCACCTGACCTTCGGCCCCGACGTGTTCGGTGCGCCACGCTGGTGCGACCTGGTCGGGGCCGAGGCTGCAGCAGAACACGTCCATCGCGGCGCAGTCCCGGTGCTGCTCGACCAGGCCGGCGCCGGCCTGCTGCGCAATTTCGTTCATGTGGACGATCTCATCGGCGCGATCGTCGCGGCGATCGACGAACCCCGGGCGCACGGGCAGTTGATGAACGTGTGCATGGACGAGCCGGTCGACTATGTGCGCCTGGGCGACTACCTGGCGCGCTCGCGCGGCTGCCCGCTGGTGGCGATCCGCGATCGCTATCACTCCACTTGGCTCGACAACAGCAAGGCGCGCTTCCTGCTGCGCTGGCGACCGCGGTACGACCTGGCACGTCTGGTCGACGCGGCCTGGACGTACGAGCGCGCGACGGACGACCCCCGCCGCGTCTGGTATCCGGGCTGAGCCGTCAGACGGAGAGGCCGGGACGCGGTACCTCTTCGTGCTTTCCTTGAGGTCTGGGAAACGGGTCAGACGTAACTCGCGACCAGATGTTCCAGCCGCTCCTGACGGCCGGAGCTCGGCTGGGGGTCCAGGCCGCGCTGCTCGACGTCGCGGGCGAGGTCTTCCAGCGACAGGCCGCCGGCGAGGATGGCGCGCCCGCGTTCGCCGTCCCAGCCGGCATAGCGCCCTTCGACGTGGCGCTGCAGCGCGCCGTCGACGACCATCTTCTCGGCGATCAGCAGCGCTCGCGCACACAGGTCCATCGCGGTGGCGTGGGCCCACACGAGATCGTCGGGATCGATCGACTGGCGCCGCAGCTTGGCGTCGAAGTTCAGGCCGCCGGCGCCGATGCCGCCGCCGCGCAGCACGTGGAACAGCGCGAGTGCGACCTGCTGCACGTCGTGAGGGAACTGGTCGGTGTCCCAGCCGAGCATCTCGTCGCCGCGATTCATGTCCAGTGAGCCGAAGATGCCCAGCGCCTGCGCGAGCGCGATCTCGTGTTCGAACGTGTGCCCGGCCAGGAGCGCGTGGTTCTGCTCGATGTTGACCTTGACCTCGTGCTCGAGGCCATAGGCGCGCAGAAAGCCATGCACCGCGGCGACGTCGAAGTCGTACTGGTGCTTGGTCGGCTCGCCTGGCTTGGGTTCGATCAGGATCTGGCCCTTGAAACCGATTCGGTGCTTGTGTTCGACCACCATCGACAGGAAGCGACCCATCTGCGCAAGCTCGCGCTTGAGGTCGGTGTTCAGCAGGGTTTCGTAGCCTTCGCGGCCACCCCACAGCACGTAGTTCTCGCCGCCGAGGCGGTGCGTCACGTCAAGCACGTTGCGCACCTGCGCGGCGGCGTACGCGAAGACATCCGGGTCGGGATTGGTCGCCGCGCCTGCCATGTAGCGCGGGTGCGAAAAGAGGTTCGCGGTGCCCCACAGCAGCTTGACGCCGGTCTGCGCCATCTTCTGCTCGAAGACCTCGGCCACGCGGCGCACGTTGTCGTTCGACTCGGCCAGCGTGCGTCCCTCGGGAGCGATGTCGCGGTCGTGGAAGGTGAAGAACGGCACGTCCAGCACCTGAAACAGCTCGAAGGCGACGTCCGCCTTGTGCATCGCCTGCTGCATCGGATCGCCGCCGGCGTGCCAGGGGCGCGCGAAGGTCGCGTCGCCGAAGGGATCGCTTCCGTTGCCGACGAAGCTGTGCCAGTAGCAGGCAGCGAAGCGCAGCTGATCCTCCATGCGGTGGCCGAGCACGAGCCGGTCCTTGTCGTACCAGCGGTACGCGAACGGCTCGGCATCGCCCGGCCTGAAGCCCTCGCCCTGGAAACGAAGTGGGCCGGCGAACGAAAAGTACCGGCCATGTGGCCCGGCGAGGTTGGAAGTGGAGGTCGTGGTCATGACATGGAGTCCGAAGTGTTGAAGGTCGGTGCGGTGCCGGGCGCCTGGCGCACCAGCGAATAAAGCGGCGACCAGCGCGCGTGGGCATCGTCGTAGCGACGCACGAGCGCGGGCCGGGGCTCGAAGATTCGGGCCGCGCGCGGCCGCGGGAACTCGCTGCGACCGGTCAGTGCCGCCAGCGCCAGGCGCGCAGCCCCGAGTGCCGGCCCGTGCGACGCGTCGTCGAGGCGACGCAGCGGGATGTTGAGCATGCTCGCCAGCACGTCGCACCACAGGTCCGAGCGGGCACCGCCGCCGATCACATCGGCGATCTCGATGCGCGTGCCGGCCCCCGCGAGCGCGTCGCGCGCGTCGCGGAATGCGTGGGCGACGCCTTCGAGAACGGCCTGGGTCATCTGCGGCCGGCTGGTGTCGGCGGCGAGTTGCAGGAACGCACCGCGCACCGCGGCGTCGTTGTGTGGCGTGCGCTCGCCGCTGAGGTAGGGCACGAACCAGCACGGCGCAGGCCGCTCCGCCTGTGCGGGCAGCTCGTCCAGCAGTTGACGTTCGTCGCGACCCGCGCACGAAGCCCACCAACTCAGCGACGCGGCGGCGCTCAGCAGGACGCCCATCTGGTGCCAAGTATTCGGCACCGCGTGGCAAAAGGCGTGCACGCCGCGGTCAGGCGCGGCGGCATGGCGCGCGGTGGTCACCCACAGCACGCCGGAGGTCCCGAGCGACACGAAGGCATCGCCCGGATGGACCGCACCCAGCGCCACCGCGCCGGCTGCGTTGTCGCCCGCGCCGCCGGCGATGACCGGTGCTTGCGCGAAACCCCAGCGCTCGATCCATGGCGCGCGCAGCTCTCCGGCCGGCATGGTGCCCTCGACCAGGCGCGGCATCTGCGACTCGTCAAGCCCGCACGCGGCCAGCACTTCGGCGGACCAGCGCCGCCCTGCCACGTCCAACCACAGGGTGCCCGACGCATCGGACATGTCCTCGATCGCCTCTCCGCACAGCCGCCAGCGCAGCCACGCCTTGGGCAGCAGCACGCGGCGGACGCGCGCAAACACATCGGGCTCGTGCTGCCGGACCCACAGCAGCTTCGGCGCGGTGAAGCCCGGCATGGCGACGTTCCCAGTGATCGCGCGCAACGCCGGCACCGCGGCCTCGAGCTCGGCGCACTGGACGGCGCTGCGGCCGTCATCCCACAGGATGCATGGGCGCAGCACCTTGCCATCGGCATCGAGGAGCGTGGCGCCGTGCATGTGCCCCGCCAGCCCGATCGCGCGCACTGCGCGCAATGCCGCAGGGTGCGCGGCGGCCAGGACATCGAGGCAAGCGCATGTCGCGGTCCACCAGTCCTCGGGTTCCTGCTCGGACCAGCCGGGATGCGGGCGGCTCACCAACAGAGGCGCGTGCGCGGTGCCAATCACGCGATCGCCATCGAGCAGCAACGCCTTCACCCCGGAGGTCCCGACGTCGATCCCCAGCGTCGGGTACGTATCCGCGCGATGTGCCGCGTTCAAAAGAGTTGAGGAAAGCATGCTTCTGTGCTGCCGGCCGGATGTGGCAATGATGAATAATGAGGTACGCACCTCATTTTGCCCTGATGGTTTTCCCCAGGGATTTGAATCACCGATCACGCGGCGCATGTCTATCGTTGAGGTCCGCCCATCGGGCGCGACGGTAGACCGCGAACTTACTCGTTGGCCCCCCTCGAGCGCAGACGGTCGAACAGGACGGCGATGACGATGAAGCTGCCGACAAACGTGCCTTGCCAGAACGTGCTGATGCCCAGCAGCGTCAAGCTGTTGCGGATGACCTCGATCAGCGCAGCCCCAAGCACCGCGCCGAGCGCGGTGCCGATGCCACCCGAGAGGTTCGCCCCACCGATCACTGACGCGGCAATCACCGTCAGTTCCATGCCCTGCCCCAGCCCGGTGGTGATGGTGCCCAGCCAGCCAACCTCGAGAATGCCGGCGAGCCCGGCGCACAGTGCACAGAACATGTACACGCTGACCTTCATCGCCTTGACGGGCACCCCGGTCACGACAGCCGCGCGCTCGTTGCCGCCGATCGCGAAAAGGTAGCGGCCCCATCGGGTCCAGCGGAACACCAGGCTGGCAAGCACGAGAAGCACCAGCAGGAAGAGGAGCGGGTTGGGGATCCGGATCGATGCCAACTCCACGAAGCCGCCGCCCAGTGCCAGCAGCGCCGGCTGGTCAGGCCCGAATGAGTACACCATGCGGTTGTTCGACAGCACCATCGCCAGGCTGCGCGCAATCGACAGCATGCCGAGCGTGACGACGAACGGCGGCACGCCGACGTAGGCGATCAACACGCCGTTGAAAGCGCCGACAGCGAGCGCGGCGCCGAGCGCCAGCGGCACAGCCAGCCAGATCGCCATGCCGGCGTTCATCGTCATGCCGATCACCATGCCGGACAACACGAGCACCGCACCGACGGACAAGTCGATCCCGCCGGTGACGATGACTGCGGTCATGCCGATCGCGATGATCGCGACGAACGCGAAGTTGCGCGCCACGTTGAACAGGTTCTGCTGCGTGGCGAACACGTCGCTGGCGAGCGTCAGCCCGACGAAGGCGAGCAACGCGGCCATCGAGACCCAGAAGGTCTGCTGGCCAACCAGCCAAGACAGCCAGTGACGGTGCACCTGCCTGCCGATGGCCTGCTCGAGACTGGTATCGATGGGAACGGCCTTGTTCATGGGGCGGGCGGCAAAAGTGTCAGGCGGTCGCGATCGCGCCGGTGATGAGGCCGGTGACCTCCTCGGGCGACGTCTGCGCCACGGGCTTGTCAGCGACCTTCTCGCCGCGCCGCAGCACGACGACGCGGTCGGCCACCGAGAAGACATCGGGCATGCGGTGGCTGATCAGCACCACCGCGATCTGGTGATCGCGCAGGCGGCGGATCAGGCTCAGCACCTCGGCGACCTGGCGCACGCTGATCGCGGCTGTCGGCTCGTCCATGAGAACGATCTTCGGATCCGACAGCCGCGTGCGGGCGATCGCGACCGCCTGGCGCTGGCCACCCGACATGCGGCGCACGAGATCACGTGGCCGCGTCTCCGACTTCAGCTCGGTGAACAGCTCGCCGGCGCGCTGGAACATCGTGCGGTAGTCGATCCAGCGCAAGGGCCCGAAACCACGCATGACCTCTCGACCGAGGAACACGTTCTCGGCCGCACTGAGGTTGTCGCACAGCGCGAGATCCTGATAGACGATCTCGACGCCCTGGCTGCGCGCGTCGGATGGCTTGCGGAAGTGAACCGCCCGGCCAAGCATCGTCATCGTTCCGGCACTGGGCGGGAAATTGCCCGCGATGATCTTGACGAGCGTGGACTTGCCCGCGCCGTTATCGCCCATCAACCCGACAACCTCGCCGGCCCGCAGGGTCAGCGAGACGTCGGTCAGCGCCTGGATCGCGCCGAAGTGCTTGGAGACGCTCGAAAGTTCCAGGATCGCCATGCTGCGCCGGGCTCATCGTTCACTTGCGCCCGGAGGCGCCATGTGGCGGCCCGGAGCGACCTTGCCTGTCCGTGCCGGTATCAGCCGGCCCGGGTCACTTCGCCGGGCATTTGTCGAGGTTCGTCGGCACGCATTCGTCCAGCCCCGTGTAGAGCGGATCTGCAGGCTTCTTTCCATTGATCAGGTCGATCAACACGGTCGGAGCACGGTGGCCCATCTCGAACGGACGCTGGCCGATCTGCGCGTGGCTGCGCCCGGCCT
>JBDUAG010000624.1:0-2845 GCA_040004785.1 Burkholderiales bacterium
GACACGCGGATTTTCAATCCGCTGCTCTACCAACTGAGCTACCAGGCCGTGAGCCAGCGATTATAGCCGACGCCCGTTGGCCGCCTTCACATGCCGCCGCCGCGCTTGTTGCGCGACAGGTCGACGCCGAGCTGCTTGAGCTTGCGGTACAGGTGCGTGCGCTCGAGGCCGGTTTTCTCGGCGACGCGCGTCATGCTGCCGTTTTCTTGGGCGAGGTGGAACTCGAAGTAGCTCTTCTCGAACGCATCACGCGCCTCGCGCAGCGGCCGATCGAGGTCGAAGCTCTGTTCGGCCTGCGGGCCGAGCATCAGCGGCGTCATTGGCAGCATCGCGCCGTGGGTCATCGCGGCTTCCACCGTCAGGCCGCCTTCGCCGTTGTGATGCGGGGAGTTCGGCTGCGCCGCGTTGCGTGAAGCCGGCTTGGCCAGACCCTGTTCGACCGCGCGGAGCAGCTTTTGCAGCGTGATCGGCTTTTCGAGAAAGGCCATCGCGCCGAATTTGGTCGCCTCGACGGCCGTGTCAATCGTGCCATGGCCGCTCATCATGATGACGGGCATGTCGAGCAGCGAGGTGGCGCCCCACTCCTTGAGCAGCGTGATGCCGTCGACGTCGGGCATCCAGATGTCGAGCAGCACCAGGTCCGGGCGCATGCGCTCGCGACAGGCGCGTGCCTGCGCCGCGTTTTCGGCCAGCTCGATGGTGTGGCCTTCGTCGGCAAGGATTTCGGAGAGCAGGGCGCGAATGCCCAGTTCGTCGTCGACTACAAGAATGGTGGCCATGGGTCTCAGACGGTGCCGGGCCGCCCAAAGGCGGCTGAGTGCCCCCTCGGGGGGCAGGAACGAAGTGACGTGGGGGTTGTCATGTACTCAGTGCGCGCCGGGAGTGACGGGTGCCGCGGAAATGGGGGTGCCGACAATCGGTGCGAATTTCGCGAATGATAGCGAGACTTGCGCCCCTAGTGCCAAACCCTCGGCGCCATCGGCATCGCCCTTGGCGCCGAGGTTGGCGATGCGCACGCGCGCGCCGTGCTCGTCGGCAATCTTCTTGACCACGGCCAGGCCCAATCCGGTGCCCTTGCTCTTGGTCGTCACATAGGGCTCGAAGGCGCGCTTGAGCACCTTGTCGGAGAAGCCCGGCCCGTTGTCGATCACCTGCAGTCGCACCGCGCGCAGCTCGCCCTGCTCGGTGCGAGCGACCTCTGTGGCGATGCGCACGCGCCCGTCGGCCTGGTCGGCGACGGCGTCGAGCGCGTTCTGCACCAGGTTGTGGATGACCTGACGCAGCTGCGTGGTGTCACCGACGATCGCGGGCAGGCTAGGGGCAAGTTCAGCGTGCAGCCGACCCGACTCCTGGGCGCTTCCGTACAGGCCGAGCACCTCGGCGATGAGCGCGTTCAGGTCGATCGGCACCAGGTGCGCGGCCGGCAGCCGCGCGTAGTCGCGGAACTCGTTCACCAGCGTCTTCATCGCCTGCACCTGGTTGACGATGGTGTCGACCGAGCGAGCCAGCATCGCCTGATCGGCGCCTTCGAGCTTGGCGCCGAGCTTGTGCTGCAAGCGCTCGGCCGAGAGCTGGATCGGCGTCAGCGGGTTCTTGATCTCGTGCGCCAGGCGTCGCGCCACCTCGCTCCAGGCCTCGCTGCGCTGTGCCGAAACGAGTTCGGTGATGTCGTCGAATACCATCAACCTGGCGCCCTGCGGCATCGAGGCACCCCGCACCAGCAGCGTGATGGCGGCCCGGTCGAAACCCCGATCGCGGCCGGCCGCGGAGGACGGTTGCAGTTCGAACGAATCCTGCCAGTGGTCGCGCTCGCCGGCCTCCGGGCTGGTGCTGTGCAGCTCGAAGCGCTGGCCGACCGCTTGGGCGAAGGCTTCGAGCCCGGGCACGTTGGCCAGCGGCTGGCCGCGGTAGGCGGAGAGCGGCAGCCGCATGATGCGGGTCGCGCCAGGGTTCACGGTGTCGATGTGGCCAAGGCGATCGAACACGATCACGCCGGCGGTGAGGTTGTCGAGGATCGTCTGCAGGTTGGCGCGCGCACCCTCGACCTGCACGACGCTGCGCTGCACCAGCGCGCGCGCGTCCGAGAGTTGCGTCGTCATGTCGGCGAACGAGCGCGTCAGGCCACCCAGCTCGTCGCGCGAGGCGAACACCGGCTTGCTGCTGAGGTCGCCGCCTGCCACCTGGCGCATGCCTTCGGCCAGCAGCAGCAGCGGCTGCGCCAGCTGGTTGGAGAGCGCCAGCGCCAGCAGCAGCGCGCCGAACACGGCCAGAACCAGCGCCAGGGTCAGCGTGCCGATGTACATCTTCGTCAAACCGCCGCGCGCGAGGGCACGCTGCTGGTACTCGCGGTAGGCGGCCTGCACCGCGAGCGCATTGGTGGCGAGCGTGCGCGGCAGCGGCTGGTTGACCATCAGGTATCGGTCCTCCTCACCGAGCGAAAAGGTGGTGGTCGGGATGAACGCGACCGCACGCACGCGCGCGCTGCCGGCGTTGGCCGCGGCGTCCTCGTCGAGGCCGACGAGTTCGCTGACGACGCGCAGGTTGCGCGCTTGGCGCAACAGCGTCTGCGCCGGCCGGTCGGGCATCAGGCGCGCCGAGCTGCTGCCGGTGCTGAGCACGGTCTGGCCGCTGGCGCCGACGATGGTGATGTCCTGCGCCGAGAGCTGCTCGCGCAGCCGCTCCAGCGCCAACGGTTGCGCCGAGCCCGGGGTTTCACCAAGGCGTTCGGCAGCGAGCCGGGTCTTGCTGGCGAGGTCGTTGACGATCGCGTCGAGCGTGCCCTTGCCGAGGTTCAGGCCGGCGTCGAGCGCGGTCTCGACCTTGACGTCGAACCAGCTCTCGATGC
>JBDUAG010000625.1:0-2839 GCA_040004785.1 Burkholderiales bacterium
CGCCTTCGTGCTCATCCTGCTGGGCTTCCTGCTGCAGTGGCCGACGCTGCTGACCTTGCTGATGTTCCCGATCCTGCTGGTGATGTATTTGCGGCTGGCCATCACCGAGGAAGCGGAGATGCGCAAGCAGTTCGGCTCGACTTACGAGACCTACGCCGCGCATACGCCGCGCTTCGTGCCGTCCCTGGTTAAGTGGGCATCTATTGCGTGAAGCGATATTGGATCGTGTCGGCCCATGCCGCCGAGTCCCGAGGCTTCATCCATCCACCCAAAGAGAACTCACCATGCAGACCCTCAAATTCGATGTCCACGGCATGACCTGCGGCGGCTGCACCGGCAGCGTACAGCGCGCGCTCAGCAGGATCGATGGCGTCAGTCACGTCGACGTATCGCTGAGCCCCGGCTCTGCCACCCTGGAGGCCGACACCGCCCGCGTGAAGCCCGGCCAGATCGAGGCCGCGATCATCAGCCTTGGCTATCAAGCCAAGTTGCACCCCGCAGAGCTCAGGCCCACGTCATGAGCAAGAAAGATCGCAAGGACAAGCACCACGGTGCACCGAGTGACAACGGCAAGGCATCCGTCGCGCCTTCCGCCGACCCACCCGAAGAGACGACAGCGATCTCTGCCGAAGACTATCAGGCGCAACTGCATCTGCTGCAGGTCGAACTGGTCAAGCTGCAGCGTCACTTCATCGGTTGCGGCGACAAGATACTGGTGGTCGTCGAGGGTCGAGACGCAGCCGGCAAGGACGGCAGCATCAAGCGCATCGTCGAATACCTGAGCCCGCGGGAAACGCGCGTGGTTGCACTCGGCAAGCCCTCCGACCGGGAACGTCGCGCCTGGTACTTCCAGCGCTATGTCGCCCAGCTTCCGCTGGCCGAGGAATTCGTCCTGCTCAACCGCAGTTGGTACAACCGCGCCGGCGTCGAGCACGTGATGGGCTTCTGCTCCAAGGAAGAGCATGAAGAGTTCATGCAGTCAGTGCCGAAGTTCGAGGCGATGCTCGTCAATTCGGGCATCAAGCTGCTCAAGTACTACCTCGACATCGACAAGGACGAGCAGGCAAGCCGTCTGGCCGAACGCGAGCGCGACCCGCTCAAGCAGTGGAAGACCAGCCCCATCGATGCCGTGGCGGTGAAACACTGGAAAGCCTATTCGGCGGCACGCGACGCCATGCTGCTGCGAACGCACACGGCAATAGCACCGTGGCACATCGTGCGAACGAACAACAAGCGCTTGGCGCGCTTGAACCTGATCCGCGACATCCTCTCCCGGCTCCACTACGCCGGCAAGAAGAACAAGCTCGTTCAGCCCGATGCGGACATCGCTTTCGAGTTCACGCCCGACTGCATCCAGTCGCAGCGCCTGGCGCGTTGACCCCACTCACAAAGGAACCACGATGAAGACCAGCTCCATTGAAGTGCACGACATGCTGTCGGTATTCAGCGTCGACGAAGTCGAAAAGCGAATCGGCGAGGTGCCCGGTGTCCAAAGCGTGACCGTCAATTTTGCTGCCGGCAACGCCACCGTGCGCTATGACGAAACACAGCTCGAAGCGACCGATATCAAGTCGGCCGTGCGCCAACGCGGTCATGACGCGGCCGCGCCGGCCGGTACCGCACCCGACGAGGGCCACGCTGGACATGCACCACCCGCCGCGGCGTCTGAATCTCCCCAGTCGGCAGTACCGACGAGTGCTCCAGGCGCACCTGCGGCCGATGGATCGGCTGACGCAGCTCCGCCGGACAAGGCAGCGCCAGCGACAACGCCGGATGCTTCGGTAGCCGCGCCGGCTGCTGTGCCTGCCGGCGACGCCCAACCGGACAAGGCCGCAGCCGAGAAAAGTTAGAGCCGTTGTCGGCTCATCGAACCAAACGCACGTGGCACCTGACCCAGCCACTTTGAATGGGCCAGCAACCGCTCTGCAGGAGATCACCATGACGACAGCGACCGCTACACAACGGAACACGCGTGGTTTGCCACCCGCGTTGAGAACCTCCCAGGCAGCCATCCAGTCGGCCGAAGTGCAGGAGATGCTGCGAAGACTGTCCGCACACGGGCTGGGCATCTGCATGCCGCACATGCACGACGAGAACACCGGTGAATTCCAGCCGCTTGCCCGTCAGTTCATGCAAGTGGAGTCTGGCCTGGAGGTGAGCTTCCAACCCACAGCAGGAATCGCAACGCATGCAGGTCGCTTTCTGCCCGTGGCCTGGGTTTGGCGTGATGGCATGTCGATGCCGTCGGCCGTCTGCGAGATGGTGCAGGACGAGGACGCACCGGACGATGAAGAGCCCCCTGTCAAACACAAGATGCCAACGCGGAATTGATCCTCTTCTAGCGCTCGCCGGCTTCATGGGCACCGGCAAGGACTGCTGGACATGGAGCCGATGAAGGAAACCCGATGAAGACCAGCGTTATCGAAGTTCACGCCATGTTATCGGTGCTGAGCGTGGACGAAGTGGAGCGGCGGATAGGCGAGGTGCCGGGCGTCGAAAGCGTGACGGTGAATTTCGCCGCCGAGAACGCCACCGTGCGCTACGACGAGACCCGGCTGGAAGTTGCCGACATCAAGTCCGCAGTGCGCCTGCGTGCGCATGAACCCACCATGCCCGCTGTGCCTGCGCCCGATACCGTGCCGGCAGGCCATGACGCCGAGGCTGCACCGCTTGCGCCTGCCGCGATCAAAGCCCCCCGCGTGGACACGCCGGCCGCCGCAACGCTGCCGGCGTTGCCGAAGCCCCTCGCCGACGCCATGCCTGCGAGCATGGCGATGCCCGGTATGGCTCCGCCCGCTGCCGATGCCGCCAACGCACCCGAGCCAAGCACTTCTCCCGA
>JBDUAG010000626.1:0-2837 GCA_040004785.1 Burkholderiales bacterium
GCTTCTGCAAGAGCACGGTCGTGCGCGAGGGCGACGCGCTGCGCAAGATCGGCGAAAGCGCGGAGCTGTTCGATGACCACTCGCCGCTGCAGCTCGGCGCCGCCGGCAAATTTCAAGGCGCCGCGTTCACCCTCGTCGGCCGGCTGCAATATCGCTACGCCGAAGGCACCTGGAACGAATGGCATGCGCTGTTCGAGAACGGCAAGTCGGCCTGGCTGAGCGAGGACAACGGCCGCTACGTGCTCGCCATCGATGCGCCGCTCGACGGCGGTGCGCCGGCCGCGACCGGCCTGAAGGCCGGCGCGCAGATGATGGTTGCGGGTCAGGCCTGGACGGTCGCCTCCGTCAGCGCCGCGAAGCTGATCGCGGCGCAGGGCGAACTGCCGACAGCGCCCAACCTGACGCGCGGCTTCGTCGTCTCGGACCTGCGCAATGCGCGCGGCGAGGTCGGCACGCTCGACTACAGCGAGCCGGGCCAGCCGCGCTGGTCGGTCGGCCGCTCGGTTGCGATCACCGAGCTCGCGATGACGGGCCTCGCCGAATCCAGCGAGAAGACGCTGAAGGCGCGCGGCGTCGAATGCCCGAACTGCGGTGCGGCGCTTGAGATCAAGCTCGCGACGACGCAATCCATCGTCTGCCACCAGTGCGCGTCGGTCGTCGATGTGTCGCAAGGTGTCGGCGGCGATCTCGCGCACTACGCGCAGGCGAATGGCAGCGAGCCCCTGATCCCGCTCGGCAGCACTGGCACGCTGGCGCTGACGCGCGGTACCGCGCTGCCGTGGCAGGTGGTCGGCTATGTCGAGCGCAGCGAGGTCGCCGAAGCCCCCGACGACGACCAGACCCTCTGGCGGGAATACCTGCTCTACCACCGCACCGAAGGCTTCGCCTTCATCGTCGATGCGCAGGACGGCTGGAGCTGGACGGCGCCGATCACCGGCGTGCCCGAGAAGGTCGGCGCCGGCCTCAAGTACCAGGGCGCGACCTACCGCAAGCTCTACGACTACACCGGCATGGTCACCTATGTGCTCGGGGAGTTCTACTGGCAGGTCACGAAGAACCAGCGCACGCTCAACTCCGACTACCAGGGCACCGGAGCGGCCGCGACGAAGCGGTTGAACCGCGAGACGACGGGCAGCGGCGACACGTCAGAGATCGTCTGGTCGGGCGGCGACACGCTGAGTGCCGATCAAGTGCTGAGGGCCTTCAAGCTCGCGCCCGAGAAGAGCGCCGCGCTGCAGCGCGATGCGCTGCCGACGGCGCTCGGCGGCTCATCGACGCTGGTGAAGATCGCGGTCTGGGCGGTGATCATCATCGTCATGCTGCTGCTGTTCCGCTGCGGCAGCGGTGGCGGATCGGGCAACTGCAACGACACGCTCGCGACCTTCGGCGAAGCGTCCCAGGAGTACCAGAACTGCCTCAACAGCAACCGCAGTGGCGGCAGCGGCGGCTACCGCACCGGCGGCGGCTCGTTCGGTGGTTTCTCGAGCGGAGGCGGCGGCCACAAGTGACCGTCACATTTTTGAATGCACAGACTGGAGGTTCGCCATGATGGGAATTGAGTGGATGAAGCCCGGCATCATCGTCGGCTCGATCATGTTCGCGCTGATCGGCGTGGCGATCTTCTGGATCTGCTTTGTGATCGTCGACAAGCTCACGCCCTACGACCTGTGGGGCGAGATCGTCGAGAAGAAGAACGTCGCGCTGGCGATCGTCGTCGGCTCGATGTGCATCGCGATCGGGATGATCGTGGCCGCTGCGGTGCACGGGTAGCGATTCGTGAGGTGGGTGTACGGGCGCTAGAATATGGGCGCCCATATCTCATGGAGAATTCCGTGAAAACCACGCTCGACATCGCCGACCCCTTGCTCGACCAGGTTCGGCGCATCGCAGCACGCGATGGTGAAACGCTGCGCTCGCTCGTCGAGCAAGGCTTGCGCAAGGTCGTTGCAGAGCGCAACGCCAAGGCCAAGCCGTTCAAGCTGCGCGATGCATCGGTCGGCACGCCGGGCGGTCCGTCCGAATATGAGCGCCTCTCGTGGGAAGAGAAGCGCGCGTTGATGTACGAGGGGCGCGGCGGGTGATCGCCGTCGACACGAATCTGTTGGTGTATGCCCACCGCGCGGAGTCGACGTTCCACGACAAGGCCCGTCGGGTGATCGCGGCCCTGGCGGTCTCGAAGGCGGCGTGGGCGATCCCGTGGCCCTGCGTGCACGAGTTCTATGGCGTCGTGACCAACGCCCGGGCGTTCCAGCCCGCATCGACGATTTCGCAGGCGAGCGCGCAACTGACGACCTGGTTCGGCTCGCCGTCGCTGGTGTTGCTGCATGAAGGAGCGGGCCACTGGGCGACGCTGCATTCGCTGCTGGTTGCCGGCCGTGTGGTCGGCGGGCAGGTGCACGATGCACGCATCGCCGCCATCTGCATCGAGCATGGCGTGGACGAGTTCTGGTCGGCCGACCGCGACTTCAATCGCTTTCCGGCCCTGACCGTGCGCAACCCGCTGGTGGGTTAATGGCCGCCGCCCGCGGCGGTGACTCGCCGGACGCGTCGGTCCGCCCCGCCGAAGTCGCGCTGCTCGCCTCGGTCTTCGTCGTCGCGGCCTGCGGGCTGGTCTACGAGCTCGCGGCCGGCACCCTGGCGAGCTACCTGCTGGGCGACTCGATCCTGCAGTTCTCGACCGTCATCGGCACCTACCTGTTCGCGATGGGCGTGGGCTCGTACCTGTCGCGCTTCTTCGAACGGCAACTGGTCGCGCACTTCCTGCGCATCGAGTTGCTGGTCGGTCTGATCGGCGGGTTGATGCCGGCCGCGCTGTTCGCGCTGCAGTCGCTGAGCAG
>JBDUAG010000627.1:0-2829 GCA_040004785.1 Burkholderiales bacterium
TTCACCGGGTCGTGGCGGAACGACGAATCCATCAGGTCGCGCGCGTTGTAGAGCGCGCGCAGCGTGCGCGCCGACAGGCCTTTCGGGCCGACCGTCTGCTGGTAGACCAGGAACGTCTCGAGGATCGCGTGCGGATCGCGCTCGTAGATGTCGTCGCTCGCCACTTCGAGCATGCCGCCGCGTTCGAGGAACTTGTCGTTGATCGGCCGCATCGGCGCGTCCTGCGAGCCCTCGACCCGCTCAGCGATGTTCAGCATCAGGATCTGGTTCAGCTGCGACACCGCCTTGGCCGCCCAGTAGTAGCGCCGCATCAGCTTTTCGGAGGCGCGCTGCGCCCGGCTCGCCGTGTAGCCGAAGCTTTCGGCGATGGCGGTCTGCAGGTCGAACACGAGTCGGTCTTCGCGCCGCCCCGCGATGATGTGCAAGCGCGCGCGGATCAGCTTGAGCAGCCCTTCGTTGCGGTTCAGCTGCTTGACCTCGAACGGCGTGATCAGTCCCTTGGCCGCGAGCACCGACCAGGTCTTGCCCAGGCCGGCCGCACGCGCGACCCAGATCACGACCTGCAGGTCGCGCAGGCCGCCCGGGCTTTCCTTGCAGTTGGGTTCGAGCGAGTAGGGCGTGTCCTCGAACTTGCGGTGGCGCTGCTCCATCTCGAGCGTCTTCGCGCGCAGGAAGGCCTTGGCGTCCATCGCCTGCGTGTTGGCGGTGCGGAACGACGCGAACACGCGCCGCGAGCCGCACAGGTAGCGCGACTCGAGCAGCGCCGTCTGCACCGTCACGTCGCTCCTCGCCATCGCGATGCACTCGCCGACGGTGCGCACGCTGGAGCCGATCTCGAGCCCGATGTCCCAGCAGGCGGTGATGAAGGCCTCGATCGAGGTCTTGAGCGCGCCGCCGGCGACCGTCATCGAAGGCGGCAACAGCACCAGCACGTCCACGTCGGAGTGCGGGAACAGCTCGCCGCGGCCGTAGCCACCGACCGCCAGCAGCGCCGTGCCCGGCGGCATCGCGGCGTGCTCCCACACGGCCAGCAGCGTCTGATCGACGTGCTTGCAGAGCGAGCGGATCAGGCGCGCCGCGGCCGGCGCGGTCGGACGCGACTCGCCGAAGCGGGCGAGCAGTTCGGCCTTGCCTTCGCGGAACCGGGTGCGGAGGTCGGCGATCTGGGCGGTGTCGGCGCTCAAGGGAGGCTCACGCGCGGGAGCTCACGCGCGGGGGCTCACGCGGAGGCCGCAGCCGTCACGAACGCCGGCGGCGGCGGGCTGCCGGCCGAGAGCGTCATCACCTCGTAGCCGGTTTCGGTGACGAGCACGGTGTGCTCCCATTGCGCCGACAAGGACCGGTCCTTCGTGACGATGGTCCAGCCGTCGCCCATCTCGCGGATCTCGCGCCGGCCCGCGTTGATCATCGGTTCGATCGTGAACATCATGCCCGGCACCAGCTCCTCGAGCGTGCCCGGACGGCCGTAGTGCAGCACCTGCGGCTCCTCGTGGAACTTCTGGCCGATGCCGTGGCCGCAGAACTCGCGCACCACCGAAAAGCCGTTGGTTTCGGCAAAGGTCTGGATGGAGTGGCCGATGTCGCCGAGGCGGATGCCGGGCTTGACCTTGACGATGCCCTTCCACATGGCGTCGTAGGTGAACTGGCAGAGGCGCTTGGCGGCGATCGAGCCTTCGCCGACGACGAACATGCGGCTCGTGTCGCCGTGCCAGCCGTTCTTGATGACGGTGACGTCGATGTTGACGATGTCACCGTTCTTCAGTGGCCGGTCGTTCGGGATGCCGTGGCAGACTTGGTGGTTGATCGAGGTGCAGATCGATTTCGGGTACGGCGTGTAGCCCGGCGGCGCGTAGTTCAGCGGCGCGGGAATGGCCTGCTGCACGTTCACGATGTGGTCGTGCGCGAGGCGGTCGAGCGCGTCGGTCGATACGCCGGGCTTCACATGGAGCGTGAGCAGGTCCAGCACTTCGGAGGCGAGGCGGCCGGCGATGCGCATCGCTTCCACATCGGCGGCAGTCTTGATCGTGATCGTCATGGGGCGGCATTATCTCATTCGCCACGTAAAATCTCGGGTTACTACCGGGGCGTCCCTTGTTCCGGCCTTGCCTTCATCCCGCCGAGCCCGCCGCGTGACTTCCAACCCTCAGCACCTGACTCACTTCGAGGGCGGCAATGCGCTGTCCGCCTTCCGCGCGCAGGCGCTGTTGCCGCGGCTGCAGGCGGTTCAGGGCCGCATCACCGGCGTTGCCGCACGCCATGTGCACTGGGTCTGCAGCGCCGCGCCACTGGTGCGCGAAGACCACGACAAGCTCGCCGGGCTGCTGCGCTATGGCGACCCTTACGCCGGGCCGGCGGACGGCACGCTGATCGTCGTCGCGCCGCGGCTCGGCACGGTCTCGCCGTGGGCCTCGAAGGCGACCGACATCGCGCACAACTGCGGCGCCGCGATCCGCCGCGTCGAGCGCGTCACCGAGTTTCGCTTGACGCTCAAGAGCGGCCTGCTCGGCGGCAGCAAGCCGCTCGCCGCCGAGGAACTGCAGGCCTGCGCCGCGCTGTTGCACGACCGCATGACCGAGAGCGTGCTGTTGACCCGCGACGACGCGGTGCATCTGTTCGATCCGCAGCCCGCCGCCCCGATGCAGCATGTCGACGTGATCGGCCGCGGCCGCGAGGCGCTGGTGCGGGCCAACACCGAGTTCGGTCTGGCGCTGTCGGACGACGAGATCGACTACCTCGTCACCTCGTTCACGGGCTTGCGCCGCAACCCGACCGATGTCGAGCTGATGATGTTCGCGCAGGCCAACAGCGAGCACTGCCGCCACAAGATCT
>JBDUAG010000103.1:0-9474 GCA_040004785.1 Burkholderiales bacterium
TACATGCTCCTTACGGTCATGTTATGCCTCGCACACAAAATTCAGGACAGGCTCGCAGCGGGCGGCGCGTCGGCAAGCGCAAATGCGACTTCGAGTTCAAACGCCAGTAGCCGAATGCATCAGGCGCCTGCCGGACCGTGCCTCACCCCTCACCCCTCGATCGAGAACCACATGCCCACAGCCGAAACCCTTGAGCGCTTCATTGTTCGCGTCGAAGAGAACGCGCACGCCGAGGCCTGCGAGGAGTTCTATACCGCAGACTCATCGATGCAGGAGAACCAGCGCCCTCCACGGGTCGGGCGCAACGCACATGTGGAGAACGAGCGCAAGGTGCTGGCGCGCGCCAGGTCTGTGTCGTCGAGGTGCGTCCGTCCTGTCTTCGTCAACGGTGACTTCGTCGTCATTCGCTGGATCTTCGACTTCGAGTGGCTTGATGGAACAGCCACTCACATGGAGGAGCTCGCGTACCAACGCTGGGAAGGCGAACGCATTGCGGAGGAGTCGTTCTTCTACGACCCGGCTCAAAGCGTACCCAGAAAGATTTGAGCCCGCAGCGTTGGTCGATTGGCTCGTCGGCCCCTCGCGTGGCAAGATCGGTCGAGGCGATTCGGTGAGCACCGCCTTCGCTCAACCCCACCTTTGGATCGTCGGTCAGTCTCACCCGTGGAGCCCACATGCCCATTGATGCACCGCTGAGCACCAACCAGCACATCGTGCAGGTCTGTCTGCTGCTGGCGGCCGCTATCGCCATCTTCGGCGGTTCGCTGCAGTTCTATCTCGGCCAGCCCGACACCTCGCCCCGGTTGGACAACGTGCACCGATTCATGGCCGGCGTTTACCTTTCGATGGGCCTCGTCTGCCTGTGGGCCGGCCTCACCGTTCGTCAACAGGGCTTTCTCGTGTACCTGCTCGCCCTGGGGATTCTGCTGGCAGGCATCGGACGACTGGTGTCCATCGCCAAGGTCGGCTTGCCGCAGCCCCGCGCCGTCTGGCTGGGCTACCTCGTCCCCGAGTTGCTGTTGCCCTTCGTGCTTGCGGGTGCGCATCATGCGGGCAGCTGATCTTTCCCAGTGATCTCGGTGCCGAGTCACGCTGAAGCGACGCAAGGCAAGCGGGCCGGCCGAGTTGTGGGTTTCACCAGGAGCATTCCATGTTCGATCACGTTGGTTTCGGCGTCAGCAACTACGCAGCGAGCAAGGCCTTCTTCCTCCAGGCGCTCGAGCCGCTCGGGGTGGGGATCGTGATGGAGGCGAACACGGCCTGGGCATCGGGCCCAAGGGCAAGCCCTCGCTCTGGCTGTTTGAAACCCCCGAGAAGCCTGTGCCGATGCACCTCGCGTTCACGGCCGGCAATCGGCAGCAGGTCCAGGCGTTCCACCGCGCGGCTCTGGCGGCGGGCGGCAAGGACAACGGCGCACCCGGTCTGCGCCCGCACTACCACCCCAACTATTACGGCGCATTCGTGATCGGGCCCGACGGGCACAACGTCGAGGCAGTCTGCCATCTGCCCGAGGTCTAACCCATGCGGTCGACGGCGGTGAAGGCGCCGACGCGCTGCACTGCAGCAACTCGTTCGGCCCGACCCACCCTTCGGATGTCGTGAACACCTTCAGCGGCTCGACGGGTGGGGCTTGCCCAGCGCGGGCCGGGAGAAGGCACGCACGGAGGGCATGCAGCGCAACTTAGGTCCGACACGCGGAAAATCGGCCCGTCTCGCGGCACAATGGCCCCTATGCCAAACATAGCCTCTGTCCTCAAGGAAGAAATCGCCCGCGTTGCCCGCAAGGAGGTACGCGCCGAAGTCACCGGCCTGCGGAAGATGGTCGGCGTGCACCGCGCCGAGATCGCCGCGCTGAAGCGGCGCGCGCAGGTGATGGAGCAGGAGCTGCGCCGGCTCGCGAAGGCAGGAGCGAAGCCCGCGCCCGCCGCTGCGGACGATTCAACGCCGCGACCGATCCGGTTCAGTGCCAAAGGCCTGGCCTCGCAACGCAAGCGGCTGGGACTGTCTGCGAGCGACTGCGGGCTCCTGGTCGGCGCCTCCGGCCAGTCGGTCTACAACTGGGAATCCGGCAGCGCACGCCCGCAGGCGAAGCATCTGGCCGCCCTCGCCGGCCTCAAGACCCTGGGCAAGAAGGAAGCGGCTGCGCGGCTGGCATCGTTGCAACAAGCCGCGTAGCCTGCCGGGCATCCGGGCTCAGCGCGCTCAGGTGGCCAGCGCACCGTCGTCGTAGGCGCTGTCGAAGGCTTTCGCGTCCTTGCGCACCTGGCCCGCGCACTCGTGCGAGGCCGCGATCAGCTGCTCCTTCCACTTCTTGCGGCTGCCAAGCTCGATCAGCTCGTCGGCGCTGGCCGAACCGCCGCGACCCGCGCTGCGCAGTTGCGCCCACGCGACGATCCGGCCCATCGTCGCGATCAGCGGCTCGAGCACGGACATGTCACCATTGGTTTGATCCAGCCGGACCCGATCCTCGGCGGGTTGCAGCGCCCGCAGCACATACGGCGCGTCGTTGAACTGCGCCGCCTGCAAGAATGCCATCGGCACCGCCTGAAGGCGGCTCTGCAAGGCGACCACGCGCTCGGCATCGGACGCCCACTTCGGTTGGGCCACCGATTTCAGGCGCGGCAGCAAGGACGAGGGCAGCGTCTGCTTCAGATCGAGCAGGTAGTTGTGCCCGGAGCCCTTGCCCCGAACGAGGATCGCGTAGCGATCCACGCCCAGGCTGCCGGTGCCGGCGATGCGCCGCGCCACGTCGAGCACCCGGTAGAACTCGGGATTCGGTTGCGCCTCGGCGAACTCGCGCATGAATTCGATGACGCGATCGCGCTGCCGCGCCGACGCCGGGAGCGCCTTCTTGCCATCGGCCAGCAGCCGCCGCTTCTTGCCTTTGACGACGGTCCGCCCGTCGATGAACGCCTCGCGCTGGCGATCGCGCAGATCGTCGAGCAGCGTGCGGACCAGGCCGGTCGACGTGTCACGTTCGACCCAGTAGGCCTTACCGCCCGCGAGCGCTGCGCCGTAGGCGTCGAGGAAGCAGCGGCACAGCTTCTGCGCCTTCGAACCGCCGATCGAGAGGGTCGCGCTGCCCACATGCAAGCTCGTCAGGAATCGCACCAGATCCCAGCTCGCCGGCGCGAGCGCCGACTCGTCGAAGTCGTTGATGTCGAAGTAGGTGAGCCGGTTGTCGGCCTTGAAGCTGCCGAAATTCTCGAGGTGCAGATCGCCGCAGGACCAGACCTTCGGCGCTGACTTGAACACCCCGTCGCGCGGGAGCCGCGCATAGAACAGGTGGCAGCTGCCGCGCAGGAACGCGAACGGACTCGCGCGCATCGCGCGGTACTTCAGCTGCAGTCGCTCCGGGTCGCGCCCGGCGTTGAATGATTGAATCTCGCGAAGGGCATCGACACGCATGAATTCAGTATAAACGATTTATACCGTATATACCTTTGGCAGACGCCTCGCGTGCCGAGGCCCCCCCCCGCCATCAGAACCTGACCCAGCCTCCGCCATGCAGATGCCAGCGCCCGCCCTGGTTGACCCAGGCGTGCGGGCGCCACTGGTAGCCGGGGCGCGGGTGATCCCAACGGCCCGGCACCCACTGATGACGGCCACCGTTCCAGCCCCAGTACCCGCCGACCCAGACGGCACCGGTGTAGGGCATCGCGGGCACGACCTCGACATACGGAGCCGGCGGCGCCACGTCGACGACGACCGACGATTCGACAGGCACCGGCTCGGCGTAGACGACGTGGCGCGGGTACGGCGCAACGACGCAGGCCGACAGCATCACGGCGGACAGGGTGACGACCAACAGCTTGATCCTGGGCATGGCAGTTCTCCTCGAGGGGCCGCCATGAACCGGCGACCATGAACTGTCTAACTGCCGAACCACACGCCCGGATGACGCCTCGCCGCGCGCTTTACAGAAGTTTTCAGCCGCTGCGCCGCGACGATCAAACCCGCTCCAGCACCACCGCGATGCCCTGCCCGACGCCGATGCACATCGTGCACAGCGCGTAGCGGCCTTTCGTCTTCTGCAGCTGATTGACGGCCGTCGTGGCAAGGCGCGCACCGCTGGCACCGAGCGGGTGACCGAGCGCAATCGCGCCGCCGTTCGGGTTGACGCGCGCATCGTCGTCCTTCAGTCCGAGATCGCGCAGCACCGCCAGCCCTTGCGCCGCGAACGCTTCGTTGAGCTCGATCACGTCGAACTGGTCGAGCTTCAGGCCGGTCAGCGCAAGCACCTTGCGCACCGCGGGCGCCGGGCCGAAGCCCATGATGCGCGGCGCGACGCCGGCGGTGGCCATGCCGACTACGCGCGCTTTCGGCGTCAGGCCGTATTTGCCGGCGGCTGCTTCGTCCGCCACCAGCAGCGCGCACGAACCGTCGTTCACACCTGACGCGTTGCCGGCCGTCACGGTGCCGTCCGGCCGCACCACGCCCTTGAGCTTGGCGAGTACTTCCATCGAGGTCTCGCGCGGGTGCTCGTCCTTGCCGACGACGACCGGATCGCCCTTCTTCTGCGCGATCGTCACCGGCGTGATCTCGGCATCGAAGTAGCCGGACTTCTGCGCCGCGACGGCCTTCAGTTGCGACGACAGCGCCATCCGATCCTGCGCCTCGCGCTCGATCTTGAAATCGGTCGCGACATTCTCGGCCGTCTCGGGCATCGAATCGACGCCGTACATCTCCTTCATCAGCTTGTTGACGAAGCGCCAGCCGATGGTCGTGTCGTGGACGGCATTCGCACGCGAGAACGCGCTCTCCGCCTTCGGCATCACGAACGGCGCGCGGCTCATGCTCTCGACGCCGCCGGCGATCATCAGTTGCGCCTCGCCCGACTTGATCGCGCGCGCCGCGATGCCCAGCGCGTCCAGCCCCGACCCGCACAGGCGATTCACGGTGCTGCCGGGCACCTCCATCGGCAGGCCGGCGAGCAGCGCCGACATGCGCGCCACGTTGCGGTTGTCTTCGCCCGCCTGGTTCGCGCAGCCGTAGATCACGTCGGCGACCAGCGCCCAATCGACCTTCGGGTTGCGCGCCATCAAGGCGCGGATCGGGACCGCGCCCAGGTCGTCGGCGCGCACCGAGCTGAGCGCGCCGCCGTAGCGGCCGAAGGGAGTGCGGATGGCGTCGACGATGTAGGCGTGGTTCATGGCGGTTCTCGGTCGGTTCAGGCGGCTTGCATCGGCACGCCGGACAGGCGCTGCAGCTCGTCGAGGTTCAGGCCCTCGACCATGTCGATCACGCGCAGGCCCTGCGGCGTGATGTCGATCGTGGCCAGGTCGGTGTAGACGCGGCTGACGCAGCCCACGCCGGTCAACGGATACGTGCAGGCCGCGACGAGCTTGCTCTCGCCGCTCTTGGTCAGGTGCTCCATCATCACGAAGGTCTTCTTCGCGCCGATGGCCAGGTCCATCGCACCGCCGACGGCGGGAATCGCGTCGGGCGAGCCGGTGTGCCAGTTCGCGAGATCGCCGTTGACCGCAACCTGGAACGCGCCGAGCACGCAGAAGTCGAGGTGGCCGCCGCGCATCATCGCGAAACTGTCGGCGTGGTGAAAGTACGAGCCACCGTCGAGCAAGGTCACGGCCTGCTTGCCGGCGTTGATCAGGTCCCAGTCCTCTTCGCCTTCGGCCGGCGCCGGGCCCATGCCAAGCACGCCGTTCTCGCTGTGCAGCAGCACCTCGCGGTCGTTCGGCAAATGGTTGGCGACGAGCGTCGGCAGGCCGATGCCGAGGTTGACGACGGCGCCGTCGGGGATGTCGCTCGCGACGCGGGCGGCCATTTCGTTGCGGTTGCGCTTCTTGATCATCTCGTGCTCCTTGTCATGCGCGCGGGAGGCAGACGACGCGCTGCACGTACAGCCCTTGCGTCACGACGGCTTCGGGGTCGAGCGCACCGAGCGGCACGATCTCGTGCACCGACGCGATGCTGAGCTTTGCCGCCGCCGCCATGATCGGCCCGAAGTTGCGCGCGGTCTTGCGGTAGGTCAGGTTGCCCCAGCGGTCGCCCCGCTCGGCCTTGATCAGCGCCACGTCGGCGTGGATCGGCATCTCGAGCACGTACATCTTGCCGTTGATCTCGCGCTGCTCCTTGCCTTCGGCCAACGGCGTGCCGTAGCCGGTCGGCGAGAAGAACGCCCCGATGCCGGCGCCGGCGGCGCGAATGCGCTCGGCCAGGTTGCCCTGAGGCACCAGTTCGAGCTCGATCTTCTTCGCGTGGTACAGACCATCGAACACATGCGAATCGGTCTGGCGCGGGAACGAGCAGATGATCTTGCGCACGCGGCCGGTCTTCAGCAGCGCGGCCAGGCCGTAGTCGCCGTTGCCAGCGTTGTTGTTGACGATGACGAGGTCTTTTGCGCCCTGCGCGATCAGGCCGTCGATCAGTTCGGCCGGCTGGCCGGCACCGCCGAAGCCGCCAATCATGATGGTCGAACCATCCTCTATACCCGCCAGCGCCGCTTCGACGCCGGGAACGATCTTGTTGATCACGTCCGCTTCCTTTCGATCATGGCAAGACGATAGGTCTCACCATCGTTCCGGTCAAGGGCGATAATCGCTTAACTGTGCGATCACCGCACATCGTTGTCATTCGCCCGCCTCTTCAACATGACCGAAACAGCCGCCGCCGACCCGAACTTCATGACCTCGCTGCAACGCGGGCTGCAGGTCATCCGCGCGTTCTCCGAACACCGCCACCACCTCACCATCGCGCAGGTCAGCCAGACCACCGGGCTGTCGCGTGCAGCAGTTCGGCGCTGCCTGCACACACTCAACCGGCTCGGCTACGTCGGCGAAGCCGATCGGCGCTTCTTCCTCAGGCCCCTGGTGCTCACGCTGGGCCATTCGTACCTGTCGTCGACGCCCTTGGCCACCCTGGCACAACCCTACCTCGATGCCGTCAGCGAGACGCTGGGTGAATCGTGCTCGGTCGCGGTGCTCGACGGCGACGACATCGTCTACGTCTGCCGCTCCGCCGAGACACGCATCATCTCGATCAACCTGCTGGTCGGCGCAAGGTTGCCGGCGTACTGCACTTCGATGGGCCAAGTCCTGCTCGCGCAGCTGTCTGCCGATGAGCTCGACGCCTATCTCGGCCGTGTGCAACTGATCGCGCGCACCGCCCTCACGACGATCACCGCGCCCAAGCTGCGCAAGCGACTCCGGGCGGTGCGCGAAGCGGGCCACGCGCTGCTCGATCAGGAACTCGAAGTCGGCCTGCGTTCGATCGCCGTGCCGGTGCGTGATGCGCGCGGCACGGTCATCGCGGCGATGAACGTGAGCACGCACGCCTCGCATGTCGGACTCGACGACATGCAGCAACGCTTCTTGCCGGAGCTGGTGCGGGGTGCACGGGCGTTGAGCACGGTGCTGCTGGGCTGAGGCGGAACGCCCGACCCTGGCCCGAATCAGGCGAGTTGGTCGATGGCGGCGTTCAGCGCCATCGTGTAGCCGGCCACGCCGAAGCCGACGATCACGCCGGCCGCGATCTCCGAGAGATACGAATGGTGGCGGAACGCCTCGCGTCTGTGCACGTTCGACACGTGCACTTCGAAGAACGGGATCGCCACGCCCGCGAACGCATCGCGCAGCGCGACGCTGGTGTGCGTCAGGCCGCCGGGGTTGATGACGATGTGGCCGGTGCCGTCGAGCCGGGCCGCGTGGATGCGGTCGATCAGCACGCCCTCGTGATTGCTCTGCAGGCACTCGACCGGCACGCCGCGCGCGGCGCCGAGCGCCACCGCGCGCGCCTCGACGTCGGCCAGCGTGTCGTGGCCGTAGACCTGCGGCTCACGCGTGCCGAGCAGGTTCAGGTTGGGGCCGTTCAGCAGCAGGATCTTGGGCATGTCGCTCTCGTCGTTTGGCCTGCCATCTTGTCACAGGCTGCGCCGCAGGCGCATGCGGCCTGGCAGCGGCGCCGATCGGTGCAGCACGTCCTCGCTGAGCCACACGGCCGAGCGACGCGCGCGCTCGGCGACGACCGGCAGCGGCATCTGCTGGTAGTCGTCGTTGAAGACCTCGAAGCTGTAGTCGCCGCGGTAGCCGAGCCGGTCGAGCCGCATCACCAGTTCGGCCAGCGCCTCGCTGTGCACGCCCTCGCCCGGGAACACGCGGAAGTGCCGCGCGGTGTCGATGCGCTCCTCGAACGACTTGATCTCGTTCCACATGAAATCGGCGAGTTGCACCAGGAAGATTTTGTCCGGATCGAGGATGTCGAGGTCCTCGAGCGAGGTCTTGGTCGCGAAGGCATGGAACGAATCGATGCCGATGCCGAGGTTGGGCGCATCGGCACGGCAGACCACGTCCCACGCGGTCGTGAACTCGTTGATGTGCCGACCCCACGACAAACCCTCGTAGGCGATGCGGATGCCCAGCGGCAGCGCCAGCATCGCGAGTTTGCGCAGGTCGCGCGCGATCTGTTCGGAATCGTTGGTCGCGTGCGTCGAGGTCGACGAACAGATCAGCAGCACCTTCGCGCCGACCGCGTGGCACATCTCCAGCATGCTCTTCGCCACGTCGATCTTGTACTCGTGCAGATGGCCCGACAGGCCCTCGAAGTCGCGCAGCACCTGAAAGCCGGTGACGCGCAGGCCGCTGGCCTTCACGATGCGCACCGCATCCTCGATGCCGCCGGGGTGGCCGACCAGATCGCGCGCCATCAGCATCACCTGCGCGAAGCCGGCGCCCTTGATCGCCGCCAACTTCTGCGGCAGGGTGCCGGCGAGCGAGATCGTGTCCATACCGAAGTCGGCGATGTTGACGTGGTCGCTGCCCATCACGGCGCCTCGTCGTGCACGAGCTCGAACATCGCGCCACCCAGATAGCTCTGCGTCAGCGCGCCGCGCGTCTCCGAGTGCACACCCTGCGATTCGACGAAGCCGACGCCGCGCTCGCGCAGCGCCTTCACGCTCGCCAGCACATCCGGCGTACCGAGGCCGATGCGCTGCAGCGATTCATCGCCCTCGACATCGAGGATGCCCGGCTCCGGCTCGATCAACTGCAGGTAGAACGAGCCGCACGGGCTTTGCAGCACGCGGCCCTTGGGCAGGATGCCGTGACGCTGATCGGGAGGCAGTGGTTTGAAGCCGAACAGCTCGCTGTAGAACTCGGTCCAGTCCTCCATGCGGTCGTTGCCGATGTACTGCACGACGCCGAACCAGTGCAACCCGGTCAGCGCCGGTGGCTTCGCGTCCACGGTCGGGATCAATGTGAAGTCGACGTCGTAGATCGAGAAGTCCTTGTAGCGATCGACGAAGTAGATGCGGCTCGCGCCGACGCCGTGGATCGCCGGGATGTTGAGCTCCATCACCTCGACGTTGGTCGGCACCGCCCACGCGCCGCGGTCGAGCGCGTAGCGGTAGGCGCTCGCCGCATCGCGCACGCGCAGCGCGATCGCCGCGATCACCGGCGTCTCACTCGGCTGCACGCTGCGCGGCAGGCCGCCGGCGTGGGCGTTGATGATGATGTTCAT
>JBDUAG010000104.1:0-9473 GCA_040004785.1 Burkholderiales bacterium
CGGCGCCGCTGATCCACCACTTGCGGCCGTTGATGACGTAGTCGTCGCCCTGGCGTTCGATGCGCGACGCGATGTTGGTTGCGTCGCTTGAGGCGACCGCCGGTTCGGTCATCGCGAACGCGCTGCGGATCTTGCCGTTCAGCAGCGGCTCCAGCCATTGCTCCTTGTGCTCGGGCTTGCCATAGCGCTCGATGGTTTCCATGTTGCCGGTGTCGGGCGCCGAGCAATTGAAGACCTCGCTCGACCAGGGCACGCGCCCCATGATCTCGGCCAGCGGCGCGTAGTCGCTGTTGGAAAGGCCGAAGTCGCGGCCGTTGTGGGCCGAGCCTTCGCCACCCGCGGTCGGCGGCAGGAACAGGTTCCACAGGCCGATGGCGCGCGCCTTGGGTTTGAGTTCCTCGATCGTGGTCAACGGCGTCCAGCGCTTCCCGGCCGCTGTGTTGGCGGCAATCTCGGCCTCGTACCTGGATTCGGCCGGGTAGACGTGGTCGTCCATGAACTTCAGGAGCTTGGCTTGAAGCTCGAGGGTACGGGGTGAGTAGGCGAAATCCATCATGGTCTCCTTCGAGAAGTGATGGTCAGGCGCGCTGCGCGAGCGCCCAACCCATTTCGGCGAGTGGTCTCGCACCGGCACCAGCTTGACGCGCTTGCGCGCTCGACGCTGTCCCCATGTCGACACGTTTCGCAATTCCCTGCAGGATGCCGGCGAGGCGGAACATGTTGTAGGCGAGGTAGAAATTCCAGTCGGCCATCACCGCGTCGGGGTCGGCGCGGCCGGTGCGCTCGCAGTACCGGCGCACATAGCTCTTCTCGTCCGGGATGCCGAGCGCCTTGATATCGAGCCCGCCGATGCCGCGGAACTGCCCCGGCTCGATGTGCCACGACATGCAGTGGTAGCTGAAGTCGGCCAGCGGATGCCCGATGGTCGAGAGCTCCCAGTCGAGCACCGCGATCGCGCGCTGTTCGGTCGGGTGGAACATCAGGTTGTCGAGCCGGTAGTCGCCGTGCACGACCGAAAGCTGTGATTCGTCGCGCGCACTTGCCGGGATGTGCGCCGGCAGCCACTCGATCAATTTGTCCATCGCTTCGATGGGCTGCGTGATCGACGCCAGGTATTGCTTGGTCCAGCGGCCGATCTGGCGCTCGAAGTAATTGCCCGGCTTGCCGTAGCCGGCCAGACCCGCCTTGTTCACGTCGACGTTGTGCAGCGCGGCGATGACGCGGTTCATCTCGTCGTAGATCGCGCTGCGGGTCGGGTTGTCGACGCTGGGGATGGACTGGTCCCACATCACACGACCGGCCATGAACTCCATCACGTAGAAGGCCCGGCCGATGACGGATTCGTCCTCGCAGAGCAGGTGCATCTGCGGCACCGGCACGTCGGTGGCGTGCAACGCGCGCATCACCGTGAACTCGCGTTCCACGGCGTGCGCTGAGGCCAGCAACTTGGCCGCGGGGCCGGGCTTGGAGCGCAGCACATAGGATCGCGCGGGCGTGATCAGCTTGTAGGTCGGGTTCGACTGACCGCCCTTGAACTGCTCGACCGTCAGCGGACCCTTGAAGGCGTCGAGGCGTGGTTCGAGGTAGGACTGCAACGCAGCCACATCGAACGCGTGGGATTCGGCCACAGCCTTGGTGCCGGTCTGTACTTCCATGTCATCAACCTCGGTGCAAATAGATCACTTGCTGGAAATCGCCAGCAGCTTTTCCTTCGAGAGCACGACGAGTCGCGTCGGCTCGATGCGTACCGCGCCGTCGCGCTCGAAGCCCTTGAGCTCTTGGTTCACGCGCTGGCGCGAGGCGCCCAGCAGTTGCGCCAGGTCTTCCTGCGCCAGTTGCAGACCGATGCGGATCTCCTCGCCCTGCGCGATGCCATAGCTGCGCGCCAGCAGCAGGATCTGCTTCGCCAGCCGCGACGCGAGCGGGCGCGTGTTGAGGTCTTCCACCGCATCGAACATCAGCCGCAGCCGCCGGCAGTTCAGCCGCAGCAGCGCTTCGTAGAGTTCACTGTGCTGAGCCAGCAGCGCCTTGAAATCGGCCTTGCGCACGACCAGCAGCGTGGTCTCGCCATGTGCGTTGGAATCGTGCGTGCGCGGCAGGCCGTCGAAAAGCGAGATGTCGCCGAACCAGGTGCCGGGCTCCACGTAGGTCAACGTGACCTGCTTGCCCGACAGCGACACCGAACTCACCCGCACCGCGCCCTTGGCCACGCCGCACCATTCGTCGGCTGGCGCGCCGCGCGCCGACATCATCGCGCCGTCCTGCAGACGACGCACCGCCGAGCGCGACAGAATCGCTTCGCGCAAGGGAGATGAGAGTCTGGAAAACCAAGTACCAGCGTCGATGTTGGAGCGTTCGGCGATTGTAAGAACGGGGGTATTCATTGATGAGTCGCTGATGTGACAGCATCATGCTGCTGCGCAGACCTATTGTGTATGACCTGTGGAGACAACCATGACCGTCGCAACCCTTGAGATTTCGAGCCGCCAGAACAAGGTCAGCCCCGAAGAGTGGCAGGTGCGGGTTGATCTGGCCGCCGCCTATCGGCTCGTCGCGGCTTTCAAGTGGGACGACCTGGTGTTCACTCACATCAGTGCGCGCGTGCCAGGCCAGGACAACGAGTTCCTGATCAACCCTTACGGCCTGATGTTCGAGGAGATCACCGCGTCCAGCCTGATCAAGATCGATACGGCAGGTCGCAAGATCGACGAGTCACCCTACGATGTCAACCCGGCCGGCTTCACGATCCACAGCGCGATCCACGCGGCGCGCCACGACGCACAATGCGTGCTGCATGTGCACTCGCTGAACGGCATCGCCGTCTCGGCGCAGAAGGGTGGGGTGCTGCCGATCTCGCAGCAATCGATCTTCGTGCTGTCGAGCCTGGGCTATCACGACTACGAGGGCGTGGCGCTGCGCGACGACGAGAAGCCGCGCCTCGTCGCCGACCTCGGTGCCGACAACAACTTCCTGATGCTGCGCAACCACGGGTTGCTGACGCTGGGAGGCACGATTGCCGATGCGTTCCTGAGCATGTACCTGTTCGAGACCGTCTGCACGATCCAGGTTCGGGCCCAGGCCGGTGGCGGCGAGCTGATCACGGTCGATCCGCGCATCATCGCCGGCGCCCAGGCACAGGCCAAGCAGGCCACGCGCGGTGTCGGTGGCGGGGCTCTGACGTGGCCAGGCCTGCTGCGCCGCCTCGACCGCGCGGATTCGAGCTACCGCAACTGAAGTCGTCTTAGCAGAAATTGGGCGGGCGTTTTTCGAGGAAGGCGTTCAGCCCCTCAGCACCGTTGGCGTGGAACAGGTTCGCCACGAAGTGATCGCGCTCCGCGGCGAGTTGTTCGGTCAGCGAATGGCGACTTGCCTGTTGCAGCAACTCCTTGGCACTCGCCAGCGCATTCGGCGCCATCGCCGCGAGGCGTTCGGCCAGCCGCAGCGCCTCGCCGAACGATTGCCCGCTGGCGGCGACCGAGGCGACCAGCCCCCAGTCGGACAGCTGTTGCGCCGACACCGGTTCGCCCAGCCAGAGCAACTGCTGCACCCGCGCACGCGGCAGCGCCTGCATCAGCGCCCAGGTTGCGCCGCCATCGGGCGACAGGCCGATCCGGCCATACGACAGGATGAACCGCGCGTCTTCCGCCGCGACGATCAGGTCGCACGCGAGCGCGAGCGAGAAGCCGGCCCCGGCCGCTGCGCCGTCGACAGCCGCGATCACGGGCTTCGGGAAGGCGCGCAGCGCTTCGACGAACTGATGCAGGTGCTCGAGCATCTGGATCTGTGCTGGCGGGCCTGCGCGGCGGCGTTCGAGTAGGCCTTGCAGGTTGCCGCCGGCGCAGAAATTCCCGCCATCGCCGCGCAACAGCACGGCGCGCAGATCGGGGTCGGCCTCGGCCACGTTCAGTGCTTCGATGCCGGCCGCAATCACCTGGTGCGACAGCGTGTTGCGGGTCGCCGGGTCGCTCAGCGTCATCACCAGCACGGCACCGATTCGTTCGGTCAGCAGCTCTGAAGGCATCGCAGCGGGCTCACGGAGTAGGGGCGGGCGGAATTGTGTCACTCAAGTCGCATCGACATGCAGTCAAGCCCGGGTCGGGCCGAGGTTCCGTCATGGTTCCATCATGCTAGAGTCCAAGACAGTATCGACGAACCGCACTTCTCAGGTCACCCACATCACACGCATGCGCGCAGTTTCGACCCTCACCGCGATCGGCACGGCGCTGTGGTTTGCCGCCTCTTCGGCGCATGCATTGGGCTTCGGACGCATCACGAACGCCACGCAGTTGGGGCAGCCGCTGAATTTCGCCGCGGCGGTGCGGCTCGATGTCGATGAAAGCCTGGCGCGCGAGTGCGTGTCTGCCGAGGTGCAATCGGGCGACAACAAGCTGCAGCCGGGCCAGATCCGCGCGACGCTGGAAGGCGGGTTGGAATCCGCGGAACGCAGCGTGCGCGTGACCACCAGCACCGTCATCGACGAGCCGGTCGTCACCGTCAGCGTCACCCTGGGCTGCACGGCCAGGATCACGCGCAAGTTCGTCGCCTTCATCGACCCGCCGCTGATCAACCTGGCGCAAGGCGGCGCGGCACCCGCGCCCGAGACCCTGTCGCCGCAGCGCAACGACACGCAGGTGGCGCCGCTGCTGACGCTGGTGGAGGGCGAGAAGCCGGATGTCGTCGCGCCCCGACGACCCGAGCGCTCGACCGCCACCCGCGTGCGGCCGCGTACCAATGTTGCTCCGCGCGCGCCCGTGGCGCCGCGGCTCGATGTGGCCTCCGGCGAAGCTGCAGCATCCGCGCCTGCGCCGCGGCCGAAGAGCAGCACGCCGCGCCGCTCGTCGCAGGGTGTCCGCGTGGCGGCAGGCCCCGGCGGCCCGCGCCTGAAGCTGGAAACGGCCCCGGCGACGGCAGCAACGCCCGCGTCGGCGGCATCGTCGCCGCTCGTCGTGGCGGTGGCCGCGCTGGCGACCGCCGAAGCCACGTCCGCGGCCGCCAAGGTCGGAGAGCAGGCCGAGCAGTTGGCGAAGGAGCGCGAACGGATCCGGGTGCTCGAAGATGGCCTGAACAAGTTGCGCGCCGAGTCGCAGGCGACGCAGAAGGCCATGGCCACGATGCAGGCCCGACTGAAGGATGCCGAGTCGGAGCGCTACGCGAACCCGTTGATCTACGGTCTCGCCTGGCTGTCGGCGTTGCTGGCGCTTGCGGTCGGTTGGCTGCTGTGGCGCCAGTCGCGTGCGCGCCATTCGGCGCAGTGGTGGACCGCGCCCGCGCCGACCCAGGCTGGCCCGCAGCAGCAGCCGATCACCTCGCGCGTGATGGCGCCGAACAGCATCGCCGGCGGGTTGCCGTCGGTTTCGCACAGCCTGGACGACCCGACCACCGGCGCCGGCGCGTTCGATATCCCGACCGTGATCGAGGACGACCCACCGGCTCCGCCGCCGCCGCTGGCGCATCCGCCATCGTTCAGCCCGACGGCGTCGATCCCGCTGCTGCAGGCCGAACCGGCGCGCGAACTCTCGGTCGAGGAGTTGATCGACCTCGAACAGCAGGCCGAGTTCTTCATCGTGCTCGGGCAGGACGAAGCCGCCATCGAGCTGCTGATGAGCCATGTGCGCAGCGACGGCGGGATCAGCCCGCTGCCGTACCTGAAGTTGCTCGAGATCTACCGCCGACGCGGCGAGACCGAGCCCTACGAACGCATCCGCGACCGCTTCAACCGGCGCTTCAACGCTTACGCGCCAGACTGGGATTCAGACCTTCAGCAAGGCCGTGCGCTGGTTGATTATCCGGACACGATCACCCGCCTGCAGGCGCTGTGGGCCACGCCGACGCGGGTGATGGAGACGCTGGACGCCTCCCTGTTCCGACGCAACAGCACCGACGAGACCTTCGACCTGCCGGCCTACCGCGAACTGCTGTTCCTGTATTCGATCTCGCGCGATCTCGCCGAGCACGGCGGCATGTCGCCGATGACGGACGTCGATCTGCTGCTGCCGCTGAGCAACGATCCGAACTCGGAGCCGATCTCGCGCCTCTCGGCGACGACCGGGCTGGGCGAGTTCCAGAACAGCGACATGATGACGATGCCCCTGGATCTGGACATCTCCCTCGACCCGCCGCCCGCCAACCGCGCGTACGAAGCGTCCGAGACCTTGCCCGCGGCGCTGCGGCGCACACCGGACCAGTCATTTCCGGCCGACTCGGGCTTCCTCGACTTCGACCTGAACGAGCCGTTCGAGCCGGGCAAGCCGAGCGCGAAGAAGTAGGGTCGGTCTACAGGCGTGCCAGCCGCTCGAGGGCAAGGTTCAGCGTCTCGTCCTTCTTCGCGAAACAGAAGCGCGCGATGCGCTGCTCGAAGCCCCCCTGGTAGAACGCCGACAGCGGGATCGCGGCCACGCCGATTTCGGACGTGAGCCATTTGCAGAATTCCTCCTCGGGCAGGTCGCTCACTGCGGAGTAGTCGACGCACTGGAAGTAGCTGCCGGTCGTCATCAGCGGTCGCAGCCGCGTGGCCGCCAGACCCGCGCGGAACAGATCGCGCTTGTGCTGGTAGAACGCCGGCAACCCGAGGTGGCTCGACGCATCCGCCATGAACGCCGCCAGCCCGTGCTGCATCGGCGTGTTGACGGTGAATACATTGAATTGATGCACCTTGCGGAACTCGGCCATCAGCGGTGCGGGCGCGGCCACATAGCCGACCTTCCAGCCGGTGACGTGGTAAGTCTTGCCAAAGCTCGACACGATGAAGCTGCGTTGTGCCAGCTCCGGGAAACGCGCCACGCTCTGGTGCAACCCGCCATCGAACACCATGTGCTCGTAGACCTCGTCGGCGATCACGATCACGTCGGTGCCACGCAGCAAGTCGGTGAGCTGCTCCATTTGCCGCGCCGACCAGACGGTGGCGCTCGGGTTGTGCGGCGTGTTGACGATGATCGCGCGGGTGCGTGGCGACACCGCGGCCTTGATGCGCGCGAAGTCCGGCTCGAAGGTGCCCGGCGTCAGCGGCACGTGCACCGCGCGGCCGCCGGCGAGTTCGATGTTGGGCTCGTAGCTGTCGTAGCACGGGTCCAGCACGATCACCTCGTCGCCAGGGTGCACGATGGCCAGGATGATCGTGATGATGGCCTGCGTGGCGCCGGCCGTGATCGTGATCTCGCTGCCCGCATCGAAGTGATGACCGTACATCGCCGCGATCTTGGCGGCGACGGCCTCGCGCAGCACCGGCACGCCCGGCATCGGCGGGTACTGGTTCAGGCCGGCGCGCATCGCCGCATCGACGGCGTCGAGCAGACGCGGGTCGCAGTCGAAATCCGGGAAGCCCTGGCCGAGGTTGACTGCGCCGTGCGCCTGTGCGAGCGCCGACATCACGGTGAAGATCGTCGTGCCGACTTGGGGGAGGCGGCTGGTGAACCGGGGCGTGGGGAATGGGCTCATGGGATGCGTGCGATTGAAGGTGGTCACAGTTGATAGTCGTCGGCCTCGCCGGTCATCGCGCTGCCGATCAGCTTGCGGCTCAGTCGATCCGACATCATCTCGGCGAAGGCGTAGACGAAGTTGCGCAAATACGCGCCGCGCTTGAACGCGATGCGCGTGACGTTGCTGCCGAACAGGTGGCCAACCGGGCGCGACACCAGCTCGCCGCCCGGCGGATCGTCGCGCACCGCCAGTTCGGAGACGATGCCGACGCCCAGCCCGATGCGCACATAGGTCTTGATGACATCGGCGTCGATCGCTTCGAGCACGAGGTTGGGTTTGAGCTGGCGTGCCGCGAAGGCCTGATCGACGCGCGTGCGGCCGCTGAATGACGGGTGGTACGACACCAGCGGCCAGAGCGCCAGGTCTTCGAGCGAGATGCGCTCGACCTGCGCGAGCGGGTGGCCGGCCGGCATCACGACCACATGCCGCCATTCGTAGCAGGGCAGCGTGACGAGCTCGTCGCGGTTGATCAGCGATTCGGTCGCCAGGCCGAGATCGGCGACCTCCTCGATCACCATGCGCGCGACCTGTTCCGGCGAGCCCTGGTGCAGGCTGATGTTGACCTTCGGGAAGCGCTTGCGCAGCAGCGCCACCGGCTCGGGCAGGAAGTAGCGCGCCTGGCTGTGCGTGGTCGCGATCGACAGCGTGCCGGCGTCCTGCATCGAGAACTCTTCGCCGATGCGCTTCAGGTTGCCGACCTCGCGCATGATCACCTCGATGCTCTTGAGCACCTCACGGCCCGGCTCGGTGACGCGGCGCAGGCGCTTGCCGTGGCGCGCGAAGATGTCGACGCCGAGTTCGGCCTCGAGTTCGAGGATGGCCTTGGAGATGCCGGGCTGCGAGGTGAACAGCGCCTTGGCGGTCTCGGTGAGGTTGAGGTCGCGGCGAACGGCCTCCTGCACGAACCGGAATTGATGAAGATTCATGGTAGGGGCTCATCGCCCAGGTTGAAGACGGCCGCGCGCGCCATCGCATCGATCACGCCCGCCTGCTCGCCGACGGCGCGTTGCAGTTGCCAGTGGATCAGCGGATGGGCGGCGCGCAGCGCATCGAGCAGCAGCGGCAAGTCCTTGCGCACATGGCCACCGGCACCGAGGAACAGCGGCACCACATCGACGCGCTCGCAGCCCGCCGCGGCCATCGCGTGGCCCGCGTCGGTGAACGTCGGCGCCATGAACTCGAGGAATGCGAGCCGAACGATCCACGTGGGCTTATGCTGGCGCGCGCGGGTGGCGACGGCCTCGAACGGCTCGGCCCAGCGCGGATCGCGCGCGCCGTGCGCGAACAGCAAGAGGCCACGTTTCATCGGTACCTCACCAGCCAGCTGAAGGCCGCGAACGACAGCAGCAGGTACAGTGCGCTGGGCGCGGCGGCCACCATCCACGGTGTCCAGTCGCGCAGCAGCCCGAGGTGGCCGGCGACGTTGTTCAGCAGCACGAAGCTGATGCCCAACATGATGCCGCCAAACACCTTCAGGCTGATGCCGCCGGCGCGCGCGTGCAGGTAGGCGAAGGGCAGTGCCAGCCCCACCATCACGAGGCAGGCGAACGGATACAGCGCGCGCTTCCAGAATTGGATCTGGTGGCTTTGCGCAGCCTGCTCGTTGTCGGACAGGTGCACGATGTAGCGCGCCAGGTCGATCGTCGACATGGTGCTGACGGGCGACACCGCAGCCGCCACCACCGCGGCCGAGAGGCTGCTGCGCCAGGCCATCGTCAGCAGGTTCTCTTCGGGAACCTGCGGCGCGGCAACGGCACCGGTTTCGGCAGCCCAGCGCGTCACCGTCACGTCCTTCAGCATCCAGGTCTGGTCCGGCCCGACCTGTGCGCTGCCGGCGGCGATGCGGCGCAGCAAGCGGCCGTCGGCGTCGAACTCGAAGATGCGGATCTCGTTCAACAGCCGGGCCGGGCCGGACGAGCCGACGTTGATCGAATAGCTGCGCTCGCCGTCCGGCGTGCTGGCGTGATCCTTCAGCCATGCGCCCGACGCGCCGAGTT
>JBDUAG010000628.1:0-2824 GCA_040004785.1 Burkholderiales bacterium
CTCGGCGCTGGCCGAGCCGCTGCTCGAACCTATGGTGCGCGGCTGCTGTTGCCGCCACCGCCGGGCACGCTGCGCAGGTCCTGCGCGACCTTGCCGGCGTGCATGACGACCACTCTGCTCGCCGATGCGATCGTCTCGGGCCGGTGCGCGACGATGATGCGCGTCAATCGAAGCTGCCTGATCGCCTGATTCACCTCGCGCTCGCGTTCGACGTCGAGCGCGCTGGTGGCTTCGTCGAGGAACAGGATGCGAGGCCGCTTGTAGAGCGCACGCGCCAGCAGCACGCGCTGGCGCTGCCCGCCCGAGAGACTCGCGCCAAGGTCGCCGACCAGCGTGTTGAAGCCCATCGGCATCGCCGCGATGTCGTCCTTCACGGCGGCGATGCGTGCGCATTCCTCGACCCAAGCCGGGTCGGCATCGGCATCGAAGAAGCTGATGTTGTCGGCGATCGACCCGGCGAAGAGCTGGTCGTCCTGCATCACCGTGCCGATCATGTCGCGCCAGGCGCGCAGGCCGATCTGGCGCAGCGGCTGGCCGCCGACGCAGATCTCGCCCGAGCGCGGCGCGTGCACGCCCAGCATCAGCTTGAGCAGTGTGGTCTTGCCGCAGCCCGACGGCCCGACGATGGCGACGGATTCTCCCGGCTCGATGCGCAGCGAGAGCCCGCGCAAGACCTCGGCCTCGGCATCGGAGTACGCAAAATGCAGGCCTTTGATCTCGACGCTTGCCGGCAGCTCGTCGGTGCGCGTCGCAAATGCATCCTGCGGTTCGGGTTCGGAGAGCACGATGTCGGCCAGCCGGTCGCCCTGCAGCTTGAGCATCTTCAGCTCGACGACCTTGTCGATCAGCGCGCTGATGCGCCGCGCGAACTGCTCCTTGTAGGCCACGAACGCGAACAGCATGCCGACCGAGAAGGTGTGGTCCATCACCAGCAGCGCGCCGACCCAGACGATCGCGATGCGCTCCAGGCCGAACACCAGCTTGTGGCCGACATCGAACATCAGGTCGAGCCGGCGCGTCGCCACATTCGCGTTCATCGAATCGACGACGAGGTTCATGAAGCGCGCCTGGCGGTCTTCCTGGCGGTTGAAGAGCTTGATCGACTGCACGCCGCGCAAGGATTCGAGAAAGTGCGTGGAGCGCTTGGCGTCGAAGATGATGGCTTCCTCGGTCGCGTCGCGCAGCGGGCGAATGAACGCCCACCGCAACAGCGCGTACAGCGCGACGCCCGCCAGCGCGATGGCCGCGAGTTTGGCGCTGTAGACCAGCATCATCGCGAGCGTGACGACGACGAGCACGCCGTCCAGCATCGCCTCGATGAAGCTGGTCGTCAGCGTCTGCTGAATCTTCTGCACCGCGCCGAAACGCGACAGCACATCGCCCGTGTGGCGCCGCTCGAACCACGCAACCGGCAGACGCATCAGGTGCGCGAACACGTTGGAGAGCCACTGCAGGTTCAGCGTCGTCGACAGGTGCAGCACCGCCCACGACCGGATCGCGCCGGTGGCGACGGTGATCAACACCAGCAGCGCGAAGCCGACGCCGAGTGTGCCGAGCAGGCTGCGATCCAGGCTGACGAGCACGTCGTCCACCACCCACTGCATGAAGAACGGCGCCAGCAGCATGAAAGCTTCGAGCGCCAACGCGAGCGTGAAGATCTGGAGCAGCGAGCGGCGCAGCCCGGTGACGCGGCCCAGCAGCTGACGCAGCCCGATGCTGCGGCGCTCGATGTGCGGCTTGAAATCAACCTGCGGCGTGAGCTCGAGCACGACGCCGGTGAAATGCTTCGAGACCTCGGCCATTGGCAGGCGCCGCACGCCACGCGCCGGGTCGTGGATCACGGCGATGCCACGCCGTATTTCCTTGAGCACCACGAAATGATTGAGATCCCAGTGCAGCACGCAAGGTGTCGCCAGCGCCGGCAAGTGCTCCATCTCGGCACGCAACGCCCGTGCGTTGAGCTGCAACTGCCCGGACAGCCGCACCATGTCGGCCAGCGTCACGCCCTTCAGCGACACCGAGAAGCGCTGGCGCAGCGTCGGCAGGTCACTCTGCAGCCCATGGTGCGCGGCGACCATCGCCAGGCACGCGAGGCCACATTCGGCGGCCTCGGTCTGGAGGATCATCGGCAGGCGGGCGCTGCCCAGGCCGATCCGTAGGCCGTCGATCCAGCCAGCCGCACTCACACGCGCCTCGCGGCGTTGAACAGCGGTGCGAACAGCCACTCGATCAGCCGGTGGCGTTCCAGCGCCACGTCGGCTTCGAGCTGCATGCCCGGCGCGAGGGGCTGCGGCGTGCCGTAAGCGGCGAGGCTCTGCTGATCCAATGTGACGACGATGCGGAAAAGCGGCACGCCACCCGCGCTGACCGACGCTGGCAGTGCGGCGAGTTCGATCGCCTGCGCCGGAACCCGCGACACCTGCGCGACGGCGCCCTTCTGCTGGCCGAAGGTCTGGTACGGGAAGGCTTGATAGCGCAGCTGCACGGCCTGGCTTTCGCGAACCGCGCCTATCGTGCCGGAAGGTGCGAACAAATAAGCTTGCAGCTCAGCGCCAACCGACGTCGGGCTGGTGGCCAGCACGAGATACCCGCTGATGCGCACCCTGCGCGTGTATTCACCCAGCGTCAGGAACAGCGCGACCGAGACGGCGACCAGCACCACGAAACCCGTGAGCAAGCTCAACGACACCGGCCGGATCAACTGGATGCTGCCCAGCCAGTCGCGTTGGCGATGGGTGACGACCTCGGGGCGGAACAGGCTGCCCACGAGTTCGCGCGTGGATTACCAGGTGCCGGCGGGACCCCAGGTACCGGCCGGGCCCCA
>JBDUAG010000629.1:0-2821 GCA_040004785.1 Burkholderiales bacterium
GTGCTGCGCGCGCTGTGCGAGAACGTTCGCGGAGCACTCAACGTGGTGCAGCCGCGCATCGAGATCCTGACCGCCGAGAACCTGCATTGAACGGCGATCCGGTGTGTGCCCCTGAACCCCAACCTGTTGGAGACAGCCTCATGAAATCGATCTCGAAGATGCTGCCGGGGGTGATCGCCCTCGCTGCAGTCGGTGCCCTCGGTCTGGCCAGCACCTCGGTGCGCGCGCAGGACAAGACCATCACGCTCTGCTGGGCCGCCTGGGACCCGGCGAACGCGCTCGTCGAATTGTCGAAGGACTTCACCGCGAAGAGCGGCGTGAAGATGAAGTTCGAGTTCGTGCCCTGGCCGAACTTCGCCGACCGCATGCTCAACGAGCTCAACTCCAAGGGCAAGCTGTGCGACCTGATCATCGGCGACAGCCAGTGGATCGGCGGCTCGGCCGAGAACGGCCACTACGTCAAGCTGAACGACTTCTTCGCCAAGGAAGACATCAAGATCAACGACTTCGCGCCCGCCACGGTGACCGGTTACGCCGAGTGGCCGAAGGGCACGCCGAACTACTGGGCGCTGCCGGCGATGGGCGACGCGCTCGGCTGGACCTATCGCAAGGACTGGTTCTCGAAGCCCGAGCTGCAGGCCGAATTCAAGAAGAAGCACAACCGCGATCTGGCAGCGCCGAAGACCTGGACCGAGTTCAAGGAAGTGGCCGAGTTCTTCTCGGGCCGCCAGATCGACGGCAAGAAGGTCTACGGCACGTATCTGTTCACCGAGCGCGGCAGCGAAGGCATCACGATGGGCGTGAGCAACGTGCTTTACCCGATGGGCTTCAAGTACCAGGACCCGAAGAAGCCGTATGCGATGGACGGTTTCGTCAACAGCGCCGACGCGGTCAAGGGCCTGGAGTTCTACAAGTCGCTATACAAGTGCTGCACGCCGCCGGGGCTGACGAACTCGTACATGGGCGAGGGCCTGGACGCGTTCAAATCGGGCCAGGTCGCGATGATGATGAACTGGTTCGCGTTCTTCCCGGGCTTGTACAAGGATCCGAACGTCGGCGGCGACAAGATCGGCTTCTTCGTCAACCCGAGCGACAAGGGCAAGGGTTCGCAGCTCGGTGGCCAGGGCATCTCCGTCGTGGCCTACTCGCCGAACCGCAACGAGGCGCTCGCCTACATCAAGTGGTTCGCTTCGCTCGACGTGCAGAAGAAATGGTGGGCGCTGGGCGGCTACTCCTGCCACAAGGGCGTGCTCAACGACGCCGGTTTCAAGAAGAGCGCGCCGTTCGCGGCCGAGTTCCTCGACGCGATGGACCAGGTGGTGGACTTCTGGGCCGAGCCGAGCTATGCCCAGCTGCTGCTCGCCGAACAGAAGCGCGTGCATGACTTCGTGGTGGCCGACAAGGGCACTGCGAAGGAAGCGCTCGACGGGCTGCTGGCCGACTGGAAGAAGGTGTTCAAGGAAGACGGCAAGAGCAAGTAAGCGGCCAGCCAAGCACCCGCCCGATGAACAGCCCGAACCCTCCCCGCGCACTCGTACGTGTCGCGCAGTCCACGCCACCCGTGCTCGCCACGAGGTTGCGCGGCCTGTCCGACCGGGCGATCGCGTGGTTGTTCATCGGCCCGACGATGGCATTGCTGCTGGCCATCAACATCTTCCCGCTGATCTGGACGGTGCGGCTGTCGTTCACGAACTTCCGCGCCAACCGGCCCAACGCCACCGTGCTCGGCGTGGGCATCGACAACTACGTGTCGGTGTTGACCGACCCCGACATCTGGCAGGCGATGCAGGCCACCGCGCACTTCCTGTTCTGGACCATCGCGCTGCAGACCCTGATCGGCTTCGCACTGGCTTACCTGATCGACCGCAAATTCCGCGGCCACGGTTTCTGGACCACGGTGATCCTGGTGCCGATGATGTTGTCGCCCGCCGTGGTCGGCAACTTCTGGGCCTTCCTGTATCAGCCGCAGATCGGCTTGTTCAACTACGCGGTCGCCTTCCTGACCGGTGTGCCGCCTTCGTCGTTCGAGATGCTCGGCTCGGTGCGCCTTGCGCCGTGGGCGATCGTGATCGTCGACACCTGGATGTGGACACCCTACGTGATGCTGATCTGCCTGGCCGGCCTGCGCTCGATCCCCGACTACATCTACGAAGCCGCCGAGGTCGACCGCGCGTCGGCGTGGCGCCAATTCTGGTCGATCACGCTGCCGATGGTGCTGCCCTTCATCATGCTGGCGGTGCTGTTCCGCGGCATCGAGAACTTCAAGATGTTCGACATGGTCAACCTGCTGACCTCCGGCGGGCCGGGCTCGACCACCGAGCTGGCCTCGATCACCCTCAAGCGCGAAGCCTTCGAGAAGTGGCGCACCGGCTATTCGTCGGCGTTCGCGATCATCCTGTTCGTCGCGGTGTTCGGCCTGGCCAACATCTACGTCAAGGCCCTCAACGCGGTGAAAAACAGATGAGCCTCGGCATCAGCACGGCACACTCTGTCGTCGAGCCGACGGCCCGCACGCGCTGGATCGCCGGCGTGTTGGTCGTGCTCTACGCACTGATCACGATCGTGCCGCTGGTCTGGATCATCCTGACCGGCTTCAAGACCCCGCCCGACTCGATCAGCTACCCGCCGAAGGTCGTCTTCACACCCTCGGTCGAGGGCTACTGCAATCTGTTCACGACCCGCTCGCGGCAGACTCCCGAGTACATCGCCGCCTTGCCACCGGCCAGCGGCACCTGCGACCAGATCGCGCGCAACGCCAGCATGGTGGTGGCCGGGCCGTCGAACTACATCCCGCGCTTCGTCAACTCGCTGATCATCGCGT
>JBDUAG010000630.1:0-2820 GCA_040004785.1 Burkholderiales bacterium
CCGCATCAGCGTCGTCGGTCGGTGCGTGGCGTGAAAAAGCGAGCCTGGCGTGATCAGCCACTCGTGGAGCATCACCTGGGCCAGGCGCTCGGTGTCCACGCCGGTATCGACCCAGCCGAAGAGGCCGCGTGGCGGCGCTGCGAATCGACAGCCGTGGGCTTCGGCGAGCTTGACGGTGCGGGCGCGCGCCGCGTCGAGCTTGCTCATCACGCGCTCCGTGTGACGACGCAGCAGGCCGTGCTCGAGGCAGTGGGCGAGCGCCTGCTCGGTGATGCCGGGCGTGGTCAGCGTGGTCAGCAGCTTGGTGTCGATGACGCGATCGACCAGCGCCAGCGGTGCGGCGATGAAGCCGACGCGCCAGTTCGGCACCAGGATCTTCGAGAAGCCCGAAATGTAGATCGTGCGCTCCAGCGCGTCGAGCGCGGCCATCCGCGGCAGGTGCACCGGTGCGAGGTGGGCATAGGTGTCGTCCTCGACGACGTGCAGGTCATGCATCTGCGCCAGCTGCAGCACGCGGTGCGCGGCCTGCAGCGAGAGCGATGCGCCGGTCGGGTTGCTGAGCACCGAGACCGTCACGTAAAGGCGCGGCCGCTGCGCCGGCTTCTGGGCCTCGATCAGGCGCTGCATCACGGCCAGGTCGGGGCCGTCTTCGCCACGCGGCACCGGCAGAACGCGCAGGCCGAGCGCGGCCAGCCGGGCGTACTCGACCGACCAGCCAGGCTCGTCGACGAGCACGCTGTCACCCGCGCGCAGCAGCGTGCGGGTGACGACGTCGAGCGCGTGCGTTGCGCCGACCGTGGTGACGATCTGCTGCGGCGTTGCGTTCACGCCGAAGTCGAGCAGCTTCGCGGCCAACGCGTGGCGCAGGCGCGACTCGCCGGCCGGCTCGCCGTAGCGCAATGACATCGCGCCTAGCTGCTCGCCCGCCGTGACCTTGCGCAGCGCCCCGGCGAGCAGCGGCAAGTCCAGCCAATCGGCTGGCAGTGTGCCGAGGCCCGGCATCGGCCGCGCCCCCGGCGGCTGGAACATGCCGCGGATCAGCGAGGTGGCGCTGATCGGCAGAGGGTGCACCGGCACCCGGTCGTCGTCGTTGCCGGTCGCTGCCCGCGCTGCGGCCGATTCGCGCACATAGAAGCCGCGCTGCTTGCGCGCCTCGACCAGCCCGAGCGCCAACAGCTGGTCGTAGGCGGCGACCACCGTGTGCGGGCTGACGCCGTGGCGGCGCGCGCACTCGCGCACCGACGGAAGCCGCGCGCCCGGCGCGATCAGGCGCTGGCGAATGCGCTCGCGGAAGCGCCCCGCGAGCTGATCGGTGAGCGTGGCGTCGGCCTCGCGCGAGAGCGGGGTCGGGTCGGCGGGCGCGGTATCGAGCATGGTTGTGTCGGTGTGTCGGCCGATACAGAAGCGAAGGAGATGGCACAAAGTGTACTGGCTCTGTGCTGGTCTGCGGTCGTAGACTGAACCCATGGAATCGACCACCCGTCACGACGAAACCCGCGGCCTGTGGCTGGGCCTGCTCGGCGTCGTCATCTTCGCGATGACCCTACCGATGACGCGCCTCGCCGTCGGCCCGGCGGCCGACCCGCAACTGCCGCCGCTGTTCGTCACCGCCGGGCGGGCCGGGTTCGCTGGGCTGCTGAGCGCGCTCTACCTGTGGATCACCGGCGCGCCGCGCGTGCAGCGGCGTCACGTGCACGCGCTGCTGACCTCGGCACTTGGCACGGTGGTCGGATTCCCGCTGTTCCTGAGCCTGGCGTTGCGCGAGGTCGATGCGATGCACGCTGCCGTCGTCACCGGGCTGATGCCGTTGGCCACGGCGATCGGCGCGGCGCTGGTCTTCCGCCAGCGGCCGTCGAACGGCTTCTGGGCCTGCGCGGTGCTGGGCTGCGCGATGGTGCTGTGCTTCGCGGCGTACAAGGGCAGCGGTCGCCTGTCGGCGGCCGATGGGCTGCTGCTGATCGCGGTGTTCTTCACGGCAGTCGGCTACGTCGCCGGCGCGCGCGTGGCCACCGAGTTGCCGGCCGAGCAGGTGATCTGCTGGGTGCTGGTGCTGAGCCTGCCGCTGACGCTGCCGCTCACGCTCGCGATGTGGCCTTTGCTGCCGGTGCGCGCCAGCGCCTGGGGCGGCTTCACCTATGTCACGCTGTTCTCGATGTGGCTCGGCTTCTTCGCGTGGTACCGCGGCCTGGCGCTCGGCGGTGCCGTGCGCGTCAGCCAGGTGCAGCTGGTGCAGCCGTTTCTGGCGCTGCTGTTCGCGGTGCCGGTGCTCGGTGAACACCTCGAGCCGACGACGGTGCTGTTCTCTCTCGCCGTGATTGCCGTCGTCTTCGTCAGCAAGAAGATGCCGGCCCAGACCCTGAAGCCCCTGAAAACCTGAAACCGGGACGTCCGTGATGACTTCTTCCTCCACCCCTTGGCAGATGGCGCGTCGCGCCGAGCGCATGAACCCGTCGGTGATCCGCGAGATCCTGAAGATCACCGAGCGGCCCGGCATCATCTCGCTGGCTGGAGGCCTGCCGTCGCCCGATTCCTTCCCGATCGAGGCGATGCGCGAAGCCACCGCCCGCGTGCTGCGCGACGCCCCGCGCGAGGCGCTCCAATACGCGGCCAGCGAGGGCTTCGCGCCGCTGCGCGAATGGGTCGCGGCGCAGATGGCGGCGAAGGGCGTCGTCGTCGACCCGGCCCAGGTGCTGATCACGACGGGCTCGCAGCAAGGGCTCGACCTGGTCGGCAAGGTGCTCATCGATGCCGGCAGCACCGTCGCCGTCGAGGCGCCGACCTACCTCGGCGCGCTGCAGGCCTTCGCGCCCTACGAGCCCG
>JBDUAG010000631.1:0-2819 GCA_040004785.1 Burkholderiales bacterium
TGACGCGCGAGCAGGTGGCAATGGCGGTCGGCTACCCGATCAGCAGCGAGAACCCCCGGCTGGACGTCGCCACCTGGCGCTACTGGCGCTCGATGAACGACGAGTTCCAGGTCTTGTGGAATGCCGACGGCCTGGTCACCGATGTGATCGGCGGGGTGATCGCCAGGCGGGCGGTTTTCGAGGAGTGAGCCGAAGCGACAGCGCGCCCGGTTCGCCCGGGTGCGTTTGGTAAACTCAGCCACTCGTTTCAGACCCGGCGCGGCCCGGTGACAGACGCCACACGGACCCTCTCACGCATGACCTCTGTCCAAACCGAACTGCAGCGCGAAGTCGCTGGCTTGCTCGTCGAGGCGCTCAACCTCGAAATCGCTCCCGACTCCATCGATCCGCAGGCCCCGCTGTACGGCGAAGGCCTCGGCCTGGATTCGATCGACATCCTCGAAGTGGCACTGGTCGTCTCGCAGCGCTACGGCTTCCAGCTGCGCTCGGACGACGAAGACAACATCCGCATCTTCACCTCGCTCGCCAGCCTCACCGATCACATCGCCGTCCACAAGGTGTGACCATGCGCCTGCGCATCGCGGCAATCCTGTTGGTGAGCGTCGCCTATGTGCTGGGCACGCACTGGCTGATGACGCGCGCGCACCCGTCGCCGTGGGACGCGGTCGGCGTGCTTTGCCCGATGCTGGCAGCGATCGCGATCGGCGCCTGGCGCGGCGGCCAGCGCGCGCTGGCCGCGATCACCGCGCTCGGTATCGTCGCGTTGTGTGCGCCGGCATTGCTGGGCATCACCGTGGCCCCGTCGCTGCTCTACCTGGCCCAGCACGCGGGCATCCACGGGTTCCTTGCGGTCGGCTTCGGCAGCACGCTGCGCGCCGGCCACACGCCGCTGATCACGACGCTGGCGGCGCGCGTACACCGCGCCCTGACGCCGGCGATGGTGGTCTACACGCGCAAACTCACGCTCGCGTGGGTGCTGTACTTCGTCGCGATGGCGCTGGTCTCGCTCGCGCTGTTTGCGTTCGCCCCGTTCGACACCTGGGCCTTGTTCGCCAACCTGCTGACGCCGTGCGCGATGGTGCTGATGTTCGTCGGCGAGTACGTGCTGCGCTACCAGCTGCACCCGGAGTTCGAGCGCGCCAGCATCGCCGACGCGATCCGGTCGTATCGGCACGATTCGGCCGGATGAGCAGCTCGCCGTTGATTTCGGGCGACGGGCTGGACGCGCCACTCGCGTGGCGCGATGGCCAGCCGTTCACGCGCCGCCAGTACCTCGCCGACGTGCACGCACTCGCCACGCGCCTCCCGGCCGAGGGGCCGATGCTCAACGTCACCACCGATCGTTACCGCTTCGCGGTGGGCCTGGGCGCCGCGATGCTGCGCGGCCAGAGCAACCTGATGCCACCCAACCACACGCCGGACACGGTGGCGCGACTGCGCGGTCTGTTCCCCGGCACCTACGGCCTCACCGACGCCGTCGATCCGGGGCTCGCGCTGCCACTGATCCGGCACACGCGGGAAGTCGCGAGCGCACCGATTTCCGACGCCGTGCCGCAGTTGCCCGACGACGCGCTCGCCGCGCAGGTGCTGACCTCCGGCTCGACCGGCGCGCCGGTGCCTCACGCCAAGCACTGGGGCCTGCTCGTGCGCAACACCGACGCCGGGGCGCAACGTCTGGCGCGGCACCTGGGCCGGCCGACACTGGCCGGTGTGACGCTGGTTGCCACCGTCCCGCCGCAGCACATGTACGGCTTCGAGTCGACGGTGCTGATCGCGCTGCTCGGCGGCGCCGCGTTCGACGCCGAACGGCCGTTCTACCCCGCCGACATCGCGCGTGCGCTGGAGCGCGCACCACGCCCGCGCATGCTCGTGACGACGCCGTTCCACCTGAAGATGCTGCTCGATGCCGGCCTCGCGTTGCCCGCGATCGACCTGACTGTGTGCGCGACCGCGCCGCTCTCGCCGCAGCTCGCAGCGCGTGCTGAGGGCCTATTGGCCGCGCCGTTGATGGAGATCTACGGCTGCACCGAAGCCGGCCAGGTCGCCTCGCGCCGCCCCACTGCGGGCATCGAGTGGCACACCTATGACGGCCTGCTTCTCACCGGCGATGGCGCCGAGACCATCGCGCAGGGTGGCCATGTGCCGCAACCGACACCGCTGGCCGACGTGATCGAGGTGATCGACCCGACCACCTTCCGCCTGCTCGGCCGCTCCAACGACCTGATCAACATCGCCGGCAAGCGCAGCTCGCTCGGCCACCTGAACTACCACCTGAACATGATCCCGGGCGTGCAGGACGGCGCATTCTGGCTGCCGGGCGACGATGCGGCCGGTGGCGTGGTGCGGCTGGTCGCGTTCGTGGTCGCCCCCGGACTCGCGCCGCAGGCACTGCACGACGACGTCATGAAGGCGTTGCGCGAGCGCGTCGACGCGGCCTTCCTGCCGCGCCGCATCGTGCAGGTCGATGCGTTGCCGCGCGAAGCGACCACCGGCAAGCTGCCGGCCGGGCCGTTCGGCGCCTGGGCCGGGCGTGCGCTCGCGGCAACTCGCGGCTGAGCGGGCGATGCACAACGTCGCCTTGCACATCGCGGCCGACCATCCCGCCTTCGCCGGGCACTTCCCCGGCCAGCCGCTGCTGCCGGGCGTGTCGCTGCTCGCCGAAGTGCTCGAAGCGGTGCTCGACGATTCCCTGCTCGCCGCGCTGGTCGGCCCTGCGCCGCGCATCGGCGCCGCGAAGTTTCTCGCGCCGGTGCGACCGGGCGCGCAGCTCGTGATCACCTTGGAATCCGGCCCGCGCGGCGCGCGCTTCGAAGTGAAGG
>JBDUAG010000105.1:0-9432 GCA_040004785.1 Burkholderiales bacterium
GCGATCCGCTGCGAGCACGAGGACGGGCGCGTCACCACGCACACCTGGGCCGAGCTGCAACGCGATGCGAACCGGCTCGCGAACGCGCTCGCGCGGCTCGGCGTGCAGCGCGGCGACCGCGTCGCGATCGTGATGCCGCAATGCGTCGAGACGGCGGTCGCGCACATCGCGATCTACCAGCTCGGCGCGGTGGCGATGCCGTTGTCGATGCTGTTCGGGCCGGACGCGCTCGAATACCGCCTCAACGACAGCGCGGCGCGGGTCGCGATCGTCGACGAGAGCGCGATCGCCAACGTGCTCGTGGCGCGGCCGTTGTGCCCGAGGCTGGTCACGTTGCTCGCCGTCGGCGCGGCGCAGGGGCAGGGCGATCTGGACTGGACAGAAGCGTTGAAGCGCGAGCGCGCTGCGTTCGCTCCCGTCGAGACGCTCGCCGACGCCGCCGCCGTGCTGATCTACACCAGCGGCACGACCGGCCCCCCGAAAGGCGCGCTGATCCCGCACCGCGCGCTGATCGGCAACCTGAGCGGCTTCGTCGCGAGCCAGAACTGGTTTCCCCAGGACGACGCCGTGTTCTGGTCACCGGCCGACTGGGCATGGACCGGCGGGTTGATGGACGCGCTGCTGCCGACGCTCTACTTCGGCCGCGAGATCGTGGCCTACCGTGGCCGCTTCTCGGCCGACGCCGCGTTCACGCTGATGCAGCGCCATCGCGTCACGCACACCTTCCTGTTTCCGACCGCGCTGAAGGCGATGATGAAGGCCGTGCCCGAGCCACGCGCGACCTACACGCTGCACCTGCGCGCGATCATGAGCGCCGGCGAGGCGGTCGGCGATGCGGTGTTCGGGTGGTGCCGCGACGCGTTGGGTGTGCCGGTCAACGAGATGTTCGGCCAGACCGAGATGAACTACATCGTCGGCAACTCGCACGCCAGGTGGCCCGCGCGGCCCGGCAGCATGGGCCGGCCGTACCCCGGCCATCGGGTCGCGGTGATCGACGATCACGGTCGCGAGTGCGCGCGCGGCACGCCGGGCGATGTCGCGCTGCACCGGCTCGACATTCACGGCGAGCCCGACCCGATCTTCTTCCTCGGCTACTGGAACAACGAGGCTGCGACGCGTGCCAAGTTCACCGGCGACGTGAACGACAGCTGGTGCCGCACCGGCGACATGGCGGTGATGGATGCCGACGGCTACCTCTGGTACCACGGCCGCAGCGACGACGTGTTCAAGGCCGCCGGCTACCGCATCGGCCCGAGCGAGATCGAGAACTGCCTCGTGAAGCACCTGGCCGTTGCCAACGCTGCCGTCGTGCCCAAGCCCGACTCTGAGCGCGGTGCCCTGGTCAAGGCCTACGTCGTGCTGGCGCCGGGCTTCCGTGGCGATGCTGCCTTGGTCGCCACGTTGCAGCAGCATGTGCGCGGCCAGCTCGCGCCCTACGAGTACCCGAAGGAGATCGAGTTCATCGACGCGCTGCCGATGACGACGACCGGCAAGGTGCAGCGGCGCGTGCTGCGGTTGCAGGAAGAGGAGCGCGCGCGGTTGCGGGCCGAGGGCGGTTGAGTCACTTCGCGCAGTTGCCGGCGAGCGCGGCGGCGGCGAGGAAGGGCAGGCTCAGCAGGCCCATGCCCGCGCCGGCGTATTCGCCTTTGGCACAGTCGCCTTTGCCCGCATCCCTGACGCCATGGGCCAGCCGATCGGCCGCGCTCTGGCGCGCCGGTTCGTCGCGAGATTGCGCCAACTGATCGCTCAATAACGGCGTGCGCGCACTGGCGCGGATCGCGCGGCGGGTGGCGTCGGTGTCCATCAGCGACGGCTGCACCTCGGGCGTGCTGGCCGCGGGCTCCGGTGGTGTGATCGCGGCGCTGGCGGTGCTTGCCGTCGGCGTATCACGCGGCTCGTTCGGGCGGGTGGGGGTGGTGTTGCGCGGCGGTGTGACGTGGGCCGCGAGCGACGCGGCTGGTGGTCGCGCAGCCTCGGCCGCGCGTGGCACGGACGGGGGGATCAGACGCAGCGTGACGCGTTGCGTCGGCGTCACGCTGCGCGACATCGTCCGCGAACGGCTCAGGGCGACGATCAAGGCCGCATGCAACGCGAGAACGGCGACCACCGCGATGGCGATGCGGCGTCGCGAGCCCTCAATCGGCCACATGCCTGGCGACGAGCTTGCGCAGCGTGCTCAGGCCGCGGAAGGTACTGCGCATGTTGAGGGCGCGCTCGAACGCGGCGTTCGAGAACACCGACTCGCTCTGCCGGTTCTCCGACAGCCAGAACAGCTCGCGCCCGTGCACCTGCAGGCGATCCGCGTCGGTGGACATGCGCTCGACGGCTTGCAGTGCGGCCGGCGTCGGTGCGCTGCGCAGGAAGCCGACGACCTGCGTCTGCGCCGGCGTGTCGAAGGCCGGATGCGCAGCCACCGCGGCGACCTCGGCCAGCGTGCGCACGAAGGTGTCGATCTCGAACCCGAAGCGCGTCCGCAACTGCACTTCGATCTTGCGTTCGAGCGCCGCGAGATCGCGGGCGCGGCTGTCGAAGATGATGTTGCCGCTGGCGATGAAGGTCTCGACGTTCGTCAGCGTCAGCGCCTCGAACGCAGCCCGCAGCAGGTCCATCTTGACGGTGCGGCCGCCGACGTTGACGGCCCTCAGGAATCCGACGCAGCGCGGCATCGCGATCGATGACTGCGGCTCAGGCCAGATCCTTCTGGTGCTTGATCACGCGCGCGACGATGCCGTAGGCCACGGCCTCGTCGGCGCTCATCCAGAAGTCGCGTTCCATGTCGGCGAGCACGGCTTCATAGGTCTTGCCGGTCTGTTTCGCGACGACGCGGGCGATGCGCTCGCGGGTCTTGATGATCTCGCGCGCCTGAATCGCGATGTCGGTCGCCTGGCCGCCGGCGCCGCCGGCCGGCTGGTGGATCATGAAGCGCGTGTTCGGCAGGCAGACGCGGCGGTCTTTCGGGGGCGCGAGGAAGATGTGGGCGCCGGCGCTGGCGACCCAGCCTGTGCCGACGGTGGTGACCGGCGCGCGCACGAAGCTGATCATGTCGTGGATCGCATCGCCCGATTCGACGTGCCCGCCGGGTGACGAGATCAGCATCGTGATCGGTGCGTCCGAGTCTTCCGAGAGCGCGAGCAGGCGGCGGCAGGTGGCGTGCGCCATCTTGTCGTCGATCTCGCCGAAGACCATCACGAATCGTGACTTGAACGAGAGTTGCTCTTCGAGGCGATCGACCTTGTCGGCCTTGGGTGTCTTGTCGTCGGCGGCTGCCAGCGTTGAGTGCATCATGGATCCTTGCGGTTGACGATGCACGGATTGTTGCGCATCCCGCGCGGCGAGGCTTTCACCATGGCGGATGAACAGGTTGATGTCTTGATCGTCGGCGCCGGTCTGTCGGGCATCGGCGCGGCCTGCCACCTGAAGCGCCGGTGCCCGGGCCGCAGCGTGGCGATCGTCGAGGGCCGCCAGGCGCTCGGCGGCACCTGGGATCTGTTCCGCTACCCCGGCATCCGCTCCGATTCCGACATGTACACGCTGGGCTATTCGTTCCGGCCCTGGACCGGCGAGAAGTCCATCGCCGATGGCCCGGCCATCCTGCAGTACCTGCGCGACACCGCGCGCGAGCACGGCATCGACCGGCAGATCCGCTATGGGCACCGCGTGCGGCGCGCGGCGTGGTCGTCTGCCGACGCGCGCTGGAGCGTCGAGGTCGAGCGCGACGGCGGCGAGGTGGTTCGGCTGCGGGCCGCCTTCCTGCTGATGTGCGGCGGCTACTACGACTACGACGAGGGCCACGCGCCGGCCTTCCCGGGCCGCGAGCGCTTCAAGGGCCGCGTCGTGCATCCGCAGCACTGGTGCGACGACATCGAATACGCCGGCCAGCGCGTCGTCGTGATCGGCAGCGGCGCGACCGCGGTGACGCTGGTGCCCGAGCTCGCGAAGCAAGCGGCGCACGTCACGATGCTGCAGCGCTCGCCGACCTACATGGTCACGCGCCCGTCGGTGGACGGGCTGGCCAGGGTGCTGCTGCGCTTCACGCCGCAGCGTGTGGCGCACGCCATCACGCGCTGGAAAAACCTGCTGCTCGGCATGTACATCTTCCGGCTTTGCAGGCGCCAGCCGCAGCGTGTCAAGGCCGGCATGATCAAGCTGGTGAGGCAGCAGCTCGCCCCCGGCTACGACGTTGCAACGCATTTCACGCCGCGCTACAACCCGTGGGACCAGCGCCTGTGCCTGGTGCCCGACGGCGATCTGTTCAAGGCGATCAGGGCACAGCGCGTCAGCGTCGTCACCGACCGCATCGCGAGCTTCACCGAGACCGGCGTGCTGCTCGAAAGCGGCACCGAGCTGCCGGCCGATCTGGTGATCAGCGCGACCGGGTTGAAGATGAAGGTCATGAACGGGGTCGAGTTCAGCGTCGAAGGCCGGCGGCTGGACGCGGCCAGGCTCGTCAACTACAAGGGCCTAATGTTCGGCGGGGTGCCGAATCTGGCCTCGGTGTTCGGCTACACGAATGCGTCGTGGACGCTGAAGAGCGACCTCGCCAGCGGCTTCGTGTGCCGGCTGCTCGATCACATGCAGCGCACCGGCGCGCGCCAGTGCATGCCGCGTGCCGACGACGCGTCGATGACGCTCGCGCCGTGGGTCGATTTTTCGTCGGGCTATTTCCAGCGCGCGCTCGACCAGTTGCCCAAGCAGGGGTCGAAGAAGCCGTGGAAACTGAACCAGAACTACTTCGCCGACCTGCTGACCCTGCGCTATGGCGCGCTCGACGATGGCGTGCTGACGTTCTCCGCGTGAGCTCTCAGGCCTCACAGTTCAGCTTCAGCCCCGGCACCGGCCAGTCGTCGATCGCGACCAGCCGCCCGCTGCCCGAGAGCGTGACGAACGCGGTGCGGCGCTCGCGCCCGCCGAAGCACAGGTTGGTGGTGAAGCGGTCGGGCAGCGGCACATGGCTGGTCGTGCGGCCATCCGGCGAGACGATGCTGATGCCGCCATGCATCAAGGTGGCCACGCAGATGTTGCCCAGTGCATCGACCGCCATCGAGTCGAAGCGCTGCCAGTGACCGCCCGGCGAGGCGGTGACCATGCGCGCGCCATTCGGCGACGGCCAGGTCTCCTTGCGCACCCGGCCGGGGGCGGCGATGTCATAGGCCCAGACGCGCGCGCCTTCGGTTTCGGCGTAGTAGAGCGTGCGGCCGTCGGGCGAGAGCGCGATGCCGTTGGGCGTCATCACCGGGCGCGCGATCACGTTGACGGATTGGCCGTCGGGTGTGCCGTAGAACACGCCGCCGCGGTCGAGCTCGGTGTCGCGCACCTTGCCGAGGTCGGTGAAGTAGAAGCCGCCGTGCGCGTCGAACACGATGTCGTTCGGGCCGCGCAGGCCCAGGTCTTCGACGCTGTCGTAGAGGCGCTCGAACCGGCCGGTGTTCAGGTCGACGCGCTCGATGCGGCCGCCCGAATAGTCTTCGGCCTGGCCGATCGGCCGGTGCGTGCCGTCGATCTCGGTGTGCCAGCGAAAGCCGCCGTTGTTGCAGACGTAGACGGCGCCGTCGGGGCCGATGGCTGCGCCGTTCGGACCGCCGCCGAGTTCGGCGACGACCGTGATGCGGCCGTCCATCGTGACGCGGCTGAGCGTGCCGCGCGCGATCTCGACCAGCAGCACCGAGCCGTCGTCCAGCGCGACCGGGCCTTCGGGGAACTGCAGTCCGGCGGCGATCTCGCGAATCTTCATCGGGCCTCCTGGGGGTTCATGGGCGCAGCGTGCCGTGCGCAAGGAAGACGCCGCCGGCCATCAGCGAATCGACCTGCAGATGATCGAGCGAGCCGGCCAGCAGGCTCCACGGGCGATCGAGCCCGGCCAGCGAACTGACCGAGTGCAGTGCGGCGCCGAGCACGAACAGGTTCAGCGGCCAAGCCCACGGGCTGGCCCACTGCAGGCCGCAGGCGACGACACTCGCGCCCGGCCGCAGCGCCCGCGTGAGGTTGGCGAGCGCACGCGGCGCGCGAAGAATGTCGTGCGTGAAGTGGAACAGCGCGGCATCGGCGCCGTGCTCGACCGCCGCGTCCTCGGCCGAGGCCTGGATCAGCGTGACATTGCGCCAGCGGTGTTGCTGCACGCACTCGCGCGCATGGTCCAGCATCTCGGGGGACTGCTCGACGCCGACGACATGCCCGCGCGGGCCGACAGCGGCACGCAGCTGCGGCAGGCTCATGCCGGTGCCGCAACCGGCGTCGAGCACCGTGTCGCCGGGCTTCAGCGCAAGGCGCGCGATCGCGGTGCGGCGGAACGGCTCGAACAGCGCAAGCTCGATGTCGTAGACCGACGCACGGCGGCGGTACTGCGCGAGCGCGGCACGGTGCGGGTTCGTCGGGGCGGGCGTGGGCATGCGGTGTCTGGGTCGGGGGGCGCTCGGCGATGGTACGCCCCGGGCAGCGGTTCAACCGCCGAAGATCCGCGTGGCAGCACAATCTGCGTCCATGACAGAGTTCCTCACGCGCGCCTTCGGCCCCTGGGTTCGGCGCGTCAACAGGCTGACGTTTCGCGCCGACGCGATCGCCGGCATCCTCGGTGCGCTGCTGGTGTTGCCACAGGGCTTCGCGTTCGCCTCGCTGGCCGGCCTGCCGCCCGAGTACGGCCTCTACACCGCGATCGTGCCGTGCGTGATCGCGGCCTTGTTCGGCTCCAGCTGGCATGTGGTCTCGGGGCCGACGAATGCGAACTCGCTCGCGTTGTTCGCCACGCTCGCGCCGCTGGCCGTGGTGGGCTCGCCGGCCTACATCCAGCTCGCGCTCGCGGTCACGGTGATGGTCGGTTTGATGCAGTGGCTGATCGGCGCGCTGCGGCTCGGCGGGGTCGCGAACTTCATCTCGCCGAGCGCGTTGCGCGGCTTCATGAGCGGCGCGGCCGCGCTGATCGCGCTGCACGCGCTGACGGACCTGCTCGGCCTGGCCGCGCCGGCGCAGCAGGGCACCGGCGTGCTGCTGGCGCATCTGGCCGAGCGCGCAGGGAGTGCGAACCTGGCGGCGCTGATGGTCGGTGGCTGCACGCTCGCCGTCGTGCTGATCGGCCGGCGCGTGGCGCCGCGCCTGCCGGTGATGTTGATCGGCCTCGCGGCCGGCACCGCGCTGGCGGCCGTGCTCAACGGCACGGCCCCCTGGCCGACCTGGGGCGCGGTCGCCGTGGTCGGCAGCATCCCTGCGATCTGGCCACGCTTTCACTGGCCCGCGGTCGAGCTGCAGAACCTGCCGGACCTGCTGTCGATCGCGTTCGCGCTGACCATCGTCGCGCTCGGGCAGTCGATCTCGATCGCGAAGGCGGTCGCCGCGCGCTCGGGCCAGTCGATCGACGTGAACCGCGAGTTTCGCGGCCAGGGCTTGTCGAACATCGTCGGCGGGTTCTTCTCGTCGTATGTGTCGTGCGGCTCGCTGAACCGCTCGATGCCGAACTTCGAGGTCGGCGCGCGCACGCCGCTGGCGGCGGTGTTCGCGTCGGTCTGGCTGCTGTTGCTCCTTGCGTTCACGTCGACGCTGCTGGCGCTGATCCCGATGCCGTCGATCGCGGCGCTCTTGCTGGTGGTGGCGTGGTCGCTGTTCGACATCCCCGGCTGGCGCACGCTGTGGCGTCGCAGCCGCGCCGATTTCGCGATCGCGGCCGTCACGGCACTGGCTACAGTGACGATCCGGATCGAGATGGCCATCCTGCTCGGCACCATCCTGTCGCTGGTGACCTACCTGCACCGCACCTCGCGCCCGCACATGCGCGTGATGGGTTTCGATCAGCTCGAGCACGAGCGCCCGTTCGTCGTGCGCGCCGACGTGCCGTCGCCGCTGCCGGAGTGCCCGCAGCTGAAGATGATCCGCATGGAGGGCGAGGTCTATTTCGGCGCGGTGCCGCATGTGGCCGACCACCTGCGCGACCTGCGCAACGCGCCCGACGCGGCGAAGCACCTGCTGGTGATGGCCAAGAGCATGAACTTCATCGACCTGCCGGCGGCCGAGCTGTGGCAGGCCGAATTGCGTGCGCGCCGCGCCGAAGGCGGCGACCTGTACTTCCACCGCCCGCGGCCGCCGGTGCTGGAGATGTGGGATCACATCGGCTACACGAAAGAGCTCGGCCGCGACCACATCTTCCCGACCAAGCGCGTCGCGATCGCGACGATCTTCGAGCGGCTGGACCGCCGCATCTGTGCCGCCTGCACCGTGCGCGTGTTCGAGGAGTGCGGGCGGCTGCCGCCGCACGAGCCGGCACCGGGCCCGACCCGAGATTGAGCCGCGGGGAGATTGCCGACATACTCCATCCATGGAGCGCCTGTCTGCAGAGTTGACCCGGTTGGAGCACATCGCGCGCGACTTCTACGCGGGCCGGATCAGCCGGGACGAAGGCCGTTCGGCGGTGATCGACGTGATCCTCGATCGGCTGCACTGTTCGCGCGTCAGCCTGTGGCGCTTCGACGGCGACGCCGGCGACCGAAGGCTGCTGTGCTTCGCGGCAAAGGTCGCCGGAGCCGAGCTCGATGTCACGGAGCATCGGCTGCACGAACCCGAGTACCGCGACTACTTCGACGGGCTGGTCAACAACGGCATGTTCGTCAGCGCCGACGCGTTGGCCGACCCGCTGCTGCAGCCGATGCGCGAGAACTACCTGATCGCGAATGGCGTCCGCTCGCTGCTCGATGCCGCCTTCCTCGTCAACGGACGGGCCTATGGCATGGTGTGTTGCGAGCAGACCGACACCGTCCGGCATTGGGGCACCGACGAGATCGCAGCGCTGCGGACGATGGTCGCGAAGCTCGCGCTCCTGATGGCCGGCGGCGCCGACGAAGCCTTGTGGAAATCAAGGTCGCTTCCGATGACGCGGCTGGATTTGCCCGCGTAGCAGAAATGCCATAGACCGCTCGTCGGCACAGCCGGCCAAGCTCTGTTACCGTGCGGCCCGGAGACGAGATTCAAGGAGACGCCGCATGAGCAGCGGATTGCAACATCGCCTGCGTGAGCTGAGTGACGCCCGCCTGGGCGGCATCCGCCGCGGCGTCGAGAAAGAGAGCCTGCGTGCGCTGCCCGACGGGGGCCTGGCGCTCACGCCGCACCCGGCGGCGATGGGTTCGGCGCTGACGCATTCGCGCATCACCACCGATTTCAGCGAATCGCAACTCGAGTTCGTGACCGGCGTGCATGCGAGCGCGCAGGATTGCGTCGATGAGCTGACGCAGATCCACCAGTTTGCCTACCGCGTGCTCGAAGCCGGTGGCGACGAGATGCTGTGGGTGTCGAGCATGCCTTGCGGGCTGCCGACGGACGAAACGATCCCGATCGGCCGCTATGGCGCCTCGAACGTGGGCCGCGCGAAGAGCGTCTACCGCATGGGCCTGGGTCATCGATACGGCCGGCGCATGCAGACGATCTCGGGCATCCACTACAACTGGTCGATGCCGG
>JBDUAG010000632.1:0-2815 GCA_040004785.1 Burkholderiales bacterium
ATCTGCGTCTTGTCGCCCATCTCGGCCAGAAAGAACGCGATCAGCGTCGTGCCGAACACGCCGAAGCGTTGTGGGCCAGCGGCCTCATTGCCGTCGATCTTGTCGGGGATCAGCATCCAGCCGGCCATCGCGATGAACGAGATGCCGATGACCCAGCGCAACGCGACCGGCCCGAACGCCTGCGCGATCCAGCCGCCGACCAGCCCCGCGCTCGCGTGGTTCAGCAGTGTGGCGACGAAGATGCCGAGGATGATCGGCGCCGGCTTGCGGAACTTCACCGCCAGCAGCATCGCGAGCAGCTGTGTCTTGTCGCCCATCTCGCCGAGCGCGACCACGCCGGTCGAAATCAGAAGGGCTTCCATCGTGCGTCAGGTGTCGGCGATGGCGCGCGCGGCGGCGAGCGCCAGCGACGCGTCGCGGCCGTCCCAGCTCAATGTCAGCAGCGGCGTCTCGATGCGGGCGAAGTTGCGCTTCATCGATTGCAGGTAGTTGGGGTCGTAGTGCGCGACGAGCAGTTCGCGCACCACGTCGGCCGTGCGGCCGGCGCGGGCCGACGCCTGCCACGCATTCACGAGCGCATGGCCGCGTGAGGCGCGGAGCGCGTCGAGTCGGTTGCAAAACGCGGCGGTGTCGCTGACGAAGAACGGGTAGTCGGCCAGCAGCAGCGCGACGCGGCCGTCGAGCGCCAGATCGAGCTGGATGCAGGGCGAGATGCGCATGCACTCGACGAGCGCGAGCGGCACGCGCAGGTCGCCGACCTTGCGGCTTTCGCTCTCGATGAACACCGGCCGGTTCGCATCGAAACCGCGCAGCGCATCCCACACCCGCGACTCGAACTGCTTCTGACCGGGCTGCGTTTCGCCGGGCACAAGCCCCAGCACCGAGCCACGGTGGTTCGCCAGAGCCTCCAGATCGAGCACCTGCGCGCCCTGCTTGCGCAGCGCCTGCAGCAGGCGGCTCTTGCCCGAGCCCGTCGGGCCGCAGACGACGCGGTAATGGCGTTGCGCCGGCAGCACCTCGAGCGCCGCGAGCACGGCGCGCCGATAACACTGGTAGCCGCCTTCGAGGATGTGGACGCGAAAGCCGATCTGGCTCAGCACCAGCGCGAGCGAGCCGCTGCGCTTGCCGCCACGCCAGCAGTAGACGAGCGGCCGCCAATCCTTCGGCTTGTCGAGCACATCGCGCTCGATGTGCGCGGCGATGTTGCGCGCCACGAGCGCGGCGCCACGCTTTTGCGCGACGAACGGCGAGACCTGCTTGTACTCGGTGCCGACCAGCTTGCGCTCCGCGTCGTTCAGCGACGGCCAGTTCAGCGCGCCGGGCAGGCGGTCCTCGGCGTATTCGCTTTCGGAGCGCGCGTCGATCACGCTGCCGAACTCGGCCAGCCGCGCCAGCGCTTCCGTGGCCGAAATCGGGACGAGCATGATCTCAGGCCTGCGCCGGGCCGCCCCAAGCGGCCTGAGCTCCCCGCGGGGGACGGCGCCGCAGGCGCCCAGGGGCCGTCATGGCGCGAGCGCGTCCAGCAGCTCGGTCTCGATCTGCAGCTGCACCTTGTTCTGCTGCAGTGCCGGGCCGTCGATCAGAAAGGTGTCTTCGACGCGCTCGCCCAGCGTCGTGATCTTCGCCAGCTGCAAGTTGATGCCGTGGCGCGCGAGCACGCGCGCGATCGAGAACAGCAGACCGGAGCGATCGCTGGCCGACACGCCCAGCAGCCAGCGCTGCGCGCGCTCGTCCGGCCGCAGCGTGACGCGCGGCGTGATCGGGAACGACTTGACGCGCCGCGAGATGCGCCCGCGCCCCGGCTCGGGCAGCGGGCCGGTCTCGGCCAGTGCGAACCCGAGCTGGTTCTCGACGAACATGATCAGGTCGCGGTAGTGCGACTCGAAGCTCGAGCTGTTGACCTGGAAGGTGTCGAGCGCGTAGCCGCTGCGCGTCGTGTGCACTTTGGCATCGAGGATGTTGAAGCCGGCGCCGTCGAAGTAGCCGCAGATGCGCGCGAACAGGTCGGCCTGGTCGGGCGCGTACACCAGCACCTGCAGGCCTTCGCCGAGCGGCGACAAGCGTGCCTGCACGATCGCGCGGGTCGTGGTCACATGCTCGTGCAATGCGCGCGTGTGCCACGCGATGTCACCCGAATCGTGGCGCGCGAAGTAGCTGAGCTCCAGCGTCGCCCACAGCGGCTTCTCGATGCCGAGCGGCAGCGATCCGAGGTTGAGCATCTGGCGGGCTTCGAGCTTGCGCGCCTCGACCTCGGCATCCATGTTCGGCCGCGCGCCGCCGAGCGCGCGCAGCGTCAGGCGGTAGAGGTCTTCGAGCAGCTTGCCCTTCCAGGCGTTCCAGACCTTCGGGCTGGTGCCGCGAATGTCGGCGACCGTCAACAGATAGAGCGCGGTCAGCGTGCGCTCGTCGGCGACGAGTTCGGCAAAGGCCTCGATCACGTCCGGGTCGGAGAGGTCTTCCTTTTGCGCGATGCGCGACATCGTCAGGTGCGCCTCGACCAGGAACATGATCAGCTTCGTGTCCTCGGCGGGAACCTGGTGGTCGCGGCAGAAGCGCTTGGCCTCGATGCTGCCGAGCTCGGAGTGATCGCCGCCGCGGCCCTTGGCGACATCGTGGAACAGCGCCGCGATGTAGAGCACCCACGGCCGGTCGAAGGTGGAGGCGAGCTGCGAGCAGAACGCGTATTCGTGCGCGTGCTCGGGGATGAAGAAGCGCCGCACGTTGCGCAGCACCATGATGATGTGCTGATCGACCGTGTAGACGTGGAACAGGTCGTGCTGCATCTGCCCGACGATGCGCCGGAACACCCACAGGT
>JBDUAG010000106.1:0-9412 GCA_040004785.1 Burkholderiales bacterium
AGTACAGCGGCACATCTTCGATGTAAAGCACCTTGCCACACAGCAGATCGGCGTCAGGCGAAGCGGGGGGCAGCGTGGGGGACATGGGAGATACCGGTTTCGCAACGTGGCGGTCAGGCGATAGGAGCCGCCAGTCAGCAGCATAGGCTTTTCGCACGCGGCAGGCCAGAGCGAGTGTGGCGCCGAACGCAGGGTCGGACGGTCAGCGTGCCGCCTTGCGCGGCGCCGGTGGCCCGAGCCTCGGCCTGACGGCACGCGCTCGCAGCGCGTCGCGCAACAGATACTCCACCTGCGCGTTCACGCTGCGCAACTCGCCCGCCGCCAGCCGCTCGATCTCGGACCACAGCGCCGGGTCGATGCGCAGCAGGAACGATTTCTTCTCGGGGCTGGACATGGCCGGGGAAGTCTCGCGGTCGGCCCGGCGTCAGTTGTAGAGCGTGCCCGTGTTGACCACCGGCGTCGCGTCGTGATCGGAGCACAGCACGACCAGCAGGTTGCTCACCATCGCCGCCTTGCGCTCGTCGTCGAGCTGGAGCAGACCGCGCTCGGCCAGGCCGTTCAGCGCCAGCTCGACCATGCCGACGGCGCCTTGCACGATCTTGCTGCGCGCGGCGATGATCGCCTCGGCCTGTTGGCGGCGCAGCATCGTGCCGGCGATCTCCGGCGCGTAGGCCAGGTGCGTCAGCTTGGCATCGACGACGACGATGCCGGCCTGCGCGAAGCGCGCCTGCAACTCGCGCCGCAGCGCCGCGGAGACTTCGTCCGTTCCCGAACGCAGCGTCACTTCGCGGGCGGTGGCGGCGCTCGGCTCGTCGAGGTTGTCGTAGGCGTAGCTCAGCGCCAGATGCCGCACCGCGGACTCGGCCTGCGTCAGCACGTAGGTCTCGAAATTGTCGACGTCGAAGGTGGCCTGCGCGGTGTCGTCGATGCGCCAGACGACGGCGGCGGCGATCTCGATCGGGTTGCCGCGCAGGTCGTTGACCTTCAGCTTCTCGCTGTTGAAGTTGCGCGCCCGAACCGACACCTTCTTCTTGATGTAGAACGGGTTGGCCCAGCGCAGCCCTTCGCTGCGGTCGGTGCCGCGGTAGCTGCCGAACAGCGTCAGCAGCGCGGCCTGGTTCGGCTGCAGCATGTACAGGCCGGTCAGGCACCAGGCACTGGTCAGCAGCCCGAGCACGACGACGCCCAGCATCAGCGGTGACGGTCGGCCGAGCAGCAGCAGGATCGGCACGATGATCGCGACCAGCCCCGCGATGACGTAGACGAAGCCATTGCCCGACGACGCCACGCGCTCTTCCGACGCTTGCCTGTTGTCCATCTCGCATCCCTTCAGTGATGATCTTAGAGTGATATCACTTTAGTATTGGATCGCGAGGCTTGTCAAGTCTCCGTTTCGAGGCTCAGGCCGAGCCGCTGCGCATCGCCGCGGCCCTGGCGGATCAGCGCCGGTTCGGCACCCGTCAGGTCGAGCACGGTGGTCGGCTGCATCGGGCATGCGCCGGCATCGACGACGGCCTGGATCAGCTTCTGGAAGCGGTCGCGGATCGCGTGCGGGTCGTTCATCGGGTCGGTCTCGCCCGGCGCGATCAGCGTCGTCGCGAGCAAGGGCTGGCCGAACAGCTCCAGCAGCGCGTGCGTGACGGCGTGCTCCGGCACGCGCAGCCCGATCGTGCGGCGCGACGGGTGCGACAGTCGACGCGGCACTTCCTTGGTGGCTTCGAGGATGAAGGTGAACGGCCCCGGCGTGCCGAGTTTGAGCAGCCGGTACTGCTTGTTGTCGACGCGCGCGTAGCTCGCGAGCTCGCTCAGGTCGCGGCACAGCAAGGTAAGGTGGTGCTTGTCGTCGACACCGCGGATGCGGCGCAGGTTCTCGGCCGCGGCCTTGTCGTCCAGGTGGCAGACGAGCGCGTAACTGGAGTCGGTCGGGATCGCGGCGATGCCGCCGCCATCGAGAATCTGCGCGGCCTGTTTCAGCAGGCGCAGCTGCGGGTTGTCGGGGTGGACTTCGAAGTACTGGGACATGCGATCTTCCTCAATCGCGCATGGTATCGGCCTCGACGACCGAGTCGGGATGGCGCCGATGGACTTGATGAGCGTGTCGCTGCACCCACGCGACGCCGAGGCCTGGCCCGGCGTCGCTCACGCGGGTTGGTGAATCTGTGCCTCGAGCGCCGTCCACACCGGCGTCAGCTTGTCGGGCAACGCGGGCAGGGCGCCCAGATCCATGTGGCTCTCGCCGGGGCTGTGGAAGTCGCTGCCGCGCGAGGCCAGCAGCTCGAACTCGAGTGCGGTCTCGGTGTAGCGTACCGCATCGGCCGAGCTGTGGCTGCCGGTCACGACCTCGACACCACGCCCGCCGTGCGCCTTGAACTCGCTGAACAGCGCGTACTCCTCGTTCGCACTGAACTTGTAGCGCGCGGGGTGCGCGATCACCGCGAGGCCGCCAGCGCCGACGATCCAGCTCACCGCGTTGCGCAGCGTGGCCCAGCGGTGCGGCACGAAGCCGGGCTTGCCTTCGACGAGGTACTTGCGAAACACCTCGGAGGTGTCGGCGCAGACCTTGCTCTCGACCAGGTAACGCGCGAAGTGCGTGCGCGAGATCAGCTCGGGGTTGCCGACGTACTTGAGCGCGCCGTCGTACGCGCCCTTGACGCCGACCTTGGCGAGGCCATCCGACATCTCCATGGCGCGTTCGCGGCGGCCACCGCGCGTCGCCGAGAGGCCGGTCTTCAGCGCCGCGTCGTCAGGGTCGAAGCCGAGGCCGACGATGTGCACCGTCACATCGGCGAAGGTCACCGAGATCTCGGTGCCGGTCAAGTAGGGCAGGCCGAGCGCCGAGGCAGCGGCGCGGGCGCGGTGCTGGCCACCGATCTCGTCGTGGTCGGTCAGCGCCCACAGCTGCACGCCATTGGCCTTGGCGCGCGCCGCCAGCTCTTCGGGCTGCAGCGTGCCGTCGGAGACGGCCGAATGGCAATGCAGGTCAGCGTTCAGCGTCTTCAGTGCAGGCGTCGAGGTGTTCACCGTTGCATTTTAGAGCGCCCGCTTCGCATTCGCGCGAATCATCAGTTTGACCTTGTCACTTGTCCGCGATGGTCACTGCCATCGTGTTGTCACCCGGCCGGCGATCGATCAACTTGTTCAGTGGGTCGATGCCGGCCTTGGCCGGTTTGCGGTCCACCGCGAACTTGAACGTGCTCTCCTCCAACTCGATGCGGTGGCGTTCGAGCGCGATCGGCTCGCCCTGGTCATCGACCACGCCGATGTCGATCAGGTCGGCGAGCGGCGCGTCGGTCTCCTTGCCCAGCGCGTCGGCCACGCGCTTCTTCGCGACCACCGTGACGCTGACCTCGTAGCGACCGCCGGGCAGCGGCTTCGCGGTTGCCTTGATGGCGCGGTTGTCGTAGATCACGATGCGCTCGAACAGGTCGTCGATCACGTACTGCATCTCGGGTGGCGTGACGGCGCGAATATCGGCGAGGAATTCACTCGTGCTCGGGTACGGCGGCCCCTTGAACGCATGCTTGTCGCGGAAGCCGCGGATCGCTGCGTTGAGCCGATCCTCGCCGAGGTAGTCGGCCAGCGCGTACATCACGAGGCTGCCCTTCGAGTAGTGCACATAGCCCTGGTTCTCGACGCGCGACAGCGGCAGCTCCTTCTTCTGCTCGGTGGCGCGGCCGATCAGGTAGCGGTCGAGTTCGTAGGCGAGGAACTTGCGCATCCTCAAAGCACCGACCTTCTGGCGCATCACCATCAGCGCCGAATACTGGGCCAGGCTTTCGACCAGCATCGTGCCGCCCTGCACATCGCCGCTCATCACCTGGTGGCCCCACCACTGATGCGCCGCTTCGTGGGCGGTGACGTAGTACGGGTAGTCGATGTCCTTCGGGTCGTCCGGGTCGACGCGCGCGATGAAGCCGATCGCCTCCGAGTACGGGATCGTGTTCGGGAACGACTGCGCGAAGCTCTCGTAGCGAGGGAACTCGATGATGCGGAACTGGCGGTACTGATACGGCCCGAAGCGCTGGCTGTTGTAGCTCAGCGCCGCCTTGGTGGCGGCGAGCATCGAGTCGAGGTCGAACTCGTGGCCCTTCTGGTGGTAGATCTCGATCGGCACGTCGCCACCGCCCGAGCCATCGTCGCGCTTCCAGAGATCCTTGCGCACTTCGTAGCGGCCGGACTGGAAGGCGAAGAAGTTCGCGATCGGTGCGTCCATCTGGTAGCGGAAGTGGCGGCGCCCACCCTCTACCCAGTCGCGCTGCAGGTAGCCGGGCGCGATCGCGATCTGGTCGGCCTCGGTGCTCACGGTGGTGTCGAAGGCGATGAAGTCGGCGTCCTTGCCGAAGCCGCTCACCATCAGCCCTTTCGGGTCGTCGCGGTCGCGCACGCGCTCCTTGGGCGCGAGGCCGAATTTGCGGCGGTCCTGATCGCGTTCGAGCTCGGCCTGCTCGGTGTAGCCGAGGCTGGGCAGCATCTGGCGACCGTTCACGAAGCTGCCGTTGTAGACCACCGAGGTGTTCGAGCCCTCGTTGGTGAAGCCGTGGGTCGGCAGGTCGAGGTCGAAGGCCAGCGTGGTGCTGGCGCCCGGCGCGAGCGGCTGGTCCAGCTGGTAGCGTCGCACGCCGATGCGGGTGTTGTTCTCGATCAGGCGCGCCGGCACGCCGAGCTCGAGCCGCTTGATGACGAGCGCGCGGCCGGCCGCGAAGTTCAGGTGCAGCACGCTCACGGGCGTATCGCCGCGGTTGGTCAGCGCGAACGCGCCGCGAATGCGCACGCGCTGCTCGCGCGGATAGAGATCGACATCGACGTTGACCGCGACGATCTTCGGCACCGGCTCGGCGGCGTAGCGCTTGTAGGCGGCTTCGTACTCCACGCGCAGACGCTGCACGTCGGCAGTGGTCTCGTAGACGTTGAGCACGTTGGTGTTGTAGAAGATCCAGCCGCCGATGCCCGCGAAGGCGATGAACGCCGTCGCGGCCAGCGCCAGCACCGGCACGCTCATTCGTGCACGTGCCGCCGCCAGGCGCTCGCGCCAGCTGCTGACGGTGCCGCGTGCCCACATCAGGTGGGCCAGCACCAGCAACAGCAGCGCTGCTGCGCCCCAGTAGGCCTGGAACGCGAGCGTGCGCGGCAGAAAGTGGCCCCAGCCGTTGATGTCGGAATAGACCGCGTTCGGCACGCTGCCGAACTTGTACAGGTTGTGCTCCAGCCCGAGCTGGGACGCGAACAGCATCAGCACGTAGTACACGATCATCACGAAGTGGCCGACGTACTTGTGGTTGACGACGCTGTGCACCGCGATCGCCAGCGCGCAGAGCGTCCAGTAGTTCAGCAGGTCGAGGCCCAGCAGCGCCTGCACATAGAGCCCGGGCTCGAAGCGGAAGTAGCCCTTGGCCGCCTGCAGGCCCATGCCGCACAGCACCAGCAGCGCCTGCAGCAGCAGCGGCACGGTCATCAGCGCCAGCAGTTTCGCGGCGAGCGGCAGCCAAGTCGGCGTCGGCGTCGCATCGACGATCTGGTCGAGCCGGCTCTCGCGCTCGCGCCACACGAGCTCGCCGCCGTAGAACGTGATGATGATCAACATGAACGCGCCGAAGCTGCCCGAGACCAGCCCGATCATCTGGAACGTCACCGGCCAGGTGTTGGTACCGAAGGCGCTGCCGGTCGTGGTGCTGGCGACGACCATGAACAGCAGGCCGGCGAGAACGAGCACGCTGAAGTAGATGTTCTTGACGGTCTCGCGCAGGTTCAGCGCGATCAGATGCGGCAGCAGCCGCAGCGGATGTGCGGTGTCGATGCGGGCGGTCGTCTGCGCGAGTGCGACCGCGAGGGGTGGCTCGACCTCCGCGACGCGCTTTGATGCCTTGCCCACGCGCTCTTGCGACGCCGTGCTGAACGAGAAGCGCCACGCGCACAGGCCGCACGCCACGACCGCGACGGTGATCCACAGCAACCGGTTCCACAGCAGCAGGCCCTGGAGCGGGATCAGCCGCGTGTTGCGCTCGGCGATGGTCCAGTATTCGGTCACCCCGTTGAGGGCTCGGCTGCCGAACGGATCGACCAGTGCGGCGACGGTCTTGTTGTCGATGTCGCGGATCAGCTGGAACGAGAGCAGCCAGCCGATCAGCACCAGCACGCTGCCGACATAGACCGGCAGCATCTTGCGGCTCAGCGCCGCGAGGCTGAAGAACACGCCACCGATCAGCAGCGCGTTGGGGAGCAGCACGATCAGCAGTGGCATGACATAGGCGGCCCAGCGGTTCGGACCGAGGCGCTCGGCGTCCATGCCCGGCAGCAGCGTGGCGCAGAGGGCGCCCAGCGCCACGCTGGCGAACACCACGCCGAGCACGCCGAGCGCGCCGACGAAGCGGCCGCCGAGGTACTGCGCCTTGCTGATCGGCGCGGTGAAGAAAAAGCTCTGTGTGCGGTACTCGACATCCTGCTGCACCGCGCGGCCCATGATCGCCGCCATCACCGTGGTGCCGAGGATGCCCAGCACGCTCATCGTCTGCGCCAGCGCATACGGCGAGTTGACGAAGACCTTGCCGCTGCCGAAGGAGATCGATGCGTCCTTGAACAGCCCACCCGCGGCGGCGATCCACAGCATCGCGAGTGCGAAGAAGACCCCGAAATAGACCCAAGTGGAGAGCAGCTTCAGGCGCGACCTGAATTCGAAGCTGGCGAACGTGAACATGGTCGCCCTGGTGCGCTACTGCGCTTCGCCGCTGAGGATGTGACCGGCCGCGACCTCGCTGTGATCGCGCGCGAGGTGCCCGCCGATCGCGGCGAAGTAGGCGTCTTCGAGCGTCGCCTCGACCGCTCGGAAGCCGGGCCCGGGCGGTCCGTCGCTGATGACGTGGATCTGAGTCTGGCCGGTGTAGAGCCGCGTCGAGATCACCGCGTACTGCTCGCGCACGCTGGCGACATCGGCGCGTGCCACTGACGTTGCCCAGACCCGGCCGGCCAGTGACGCGATCAGCCGCTGCGGCGTGCCGGTGACGAGCACCCGGCCCTTGTTCATGATCGCCAGGTTCGGGCACAGGTCGCTGACGTCGGAGACGATGTGGGTGGACAGCAGCACGATCACCTCCTCGCCGATCTCGACCAGCAGGTTGTGAAAGCGCGTGCGTTCCTCCGGGTCGAGGCCCGCGGTCGGCTCGTCGACGATGATGAGCTTCGGGTTGCCGAGCAGCGCCTGGGCGATGCCGAAGCGCTGCCGCATGCCGCCGGAGAATCCGCCGAGGGCCGATCTGCGGACCTCGAACAGATTGGTCTGGCGCAGCAGACCGGCGACGACCTCTGCGCGCTCGGCCTTGTTCGCCAGGCCCTTCAGGCGCGCGAGGTGATCGAGCATGTCCACGGCGCTGACCTTGGGGTAGACGCCGAAGTCCTGCGGCAGATAGCCGAGCACGCGCCGCACCGCGTCCTTGTCACGCAGCACGTTGATGTTGCCGCCCGGTGCGCCAGTCAGCTGCACCGAACCATGGTCGCTATCCTGCAAGGTGGCGAGCGTGCGCATCAGCGTGGACTTGCCCGCACCATTCGGCCCAAGCAGGCCGAACATGCCGGTCGGGATGGTGAGCGTGACGTCGTCGAGCGCGTGCACGCCGTTCGCGTAGGTCTTCGACAGTCCGGTGATGTTCAGTTCCATGGTGCCGAGTCTGCCAGCAATGGCCGGCCCGATCGGCTGCTGCGCGACGAGTTGCAGCCCCAAGGGATTGAACTGCGAATCAGCCGGTGCCTTCGACCACCATCTGGACGCGCTCGCGGCCGTTGTATTCATCGACGCTGAGCCGGTAGGCGAGCCGCACGGTTGCGGCCACTGGTTCGCTGTGGCCGAACCAGATCGCGTCGCGAACTGCGCCGCCGAATTTGACGGCGAGCTTCAGGTGCTTCTCGCCGACGAGACGCTGCGAGACGACCTCGACCTCGTCGACGAACACCGGCGCCTCGAAGGCCTGGCCCCAGACCTGCGCGTCGAGCGCGCGCACGGTGGTCGCGTTGAAATGCTCGATGCCGAGCGGCCCGTCGCTGAGCAGCGTGCGCGACAGCGTGGCGGCGTCCAGCCATTCGGCGGCGACCTGCTGGAGCGCGGCATCGAAGGTCGCGAAATGCGCCTCGGCGATGGTGCAGCCGGCCGCCATCGCGTGACCGCCGAAGCGCTTGAGCACCTCGGGGTGGCGCTTGGCGAGCAGGTCGAGCGCATCGCGCAGGTGGAAGCCGGGGATCGAGCGGCCCGAGCCTTTCAGCGCACCATCCTGCCCGCGCGCGAACACGAAGGTCGGGCGGTGCACGCGATCCTTGAGGCGCGACGCGACGATGCCGACCACGCCTTCGTGAAAGCCGGCGTCGAAGATCGCGAGTGCAGGCGGCGCGGTGTCGGCGAGCTGCGCCATGCGTTCGTCCAGCCAGGCTTCGGCCTGCTCGCGCATGCCGGCCTCGACGTCGCGGCGCTCGCGGTTCATCGCGTCGAGCTGCTTCGCCAGATCGGCGGCGCGGCCAGTGTCGTCGGTGAGCAGGCATTCGATGCCGAGCGTCATGTCGGAGAGACGCCCCGCCGCGTTGATGCGCGGCCCGAGTGCGAAGCCGAAATCGAACGCGCTCGCGCGCCGCGCGTCGCGGCCCGCGGCGCTGAACAGCGCGGCCACGCCGGCGTGCATCTGGCCGGTGCGGATGCGCTTCAGCCCTTGCGCGACCAGGCGGCGGTTGTTGGCATCGAGCTTCACCACGTCGGCGACGGTGCCCAGCGCGACCAGATCGAGCAGCGCGTCGAGCCGCGGCTGGGTGGCTGGCGTGAACACGCCGCGCTCGCGCAGCTCGGAGCGCAGCGCGAGCAGCACGTAGAACATCACGCCGACGCCGGCCAGGCTCTTGCTCGCGAAGCTGCAGCCGGGCTGGTTCGGGTTCACGATCACGTTGGCGTCGGGCAGCACGATCTCGTCGGCGACCAGCGCCGGCAGGTGGTGATCGGTCACGAGCACGCTCAGGGCCAGCGCGCGCGCATGTGCCACGCCCTCGATGCTGGCGATGCCGTTGTCCACCGTCAGCAGCAGGTCGGGGCGTTGCGCGAGCGCCAGATCGACGATCGCCGGCGTCAGCCCGTAGCCGTGCACGGCGCGGTCGGGCACGACGTAGCTCAGTGTGCCGGGCGCGGCGCCGAGCAGGCGCAGCCCGCGGATCGCGACGGCGCAGGCGGTGGCGCCATCGCAGTCGTAATCCGCGACGACGCAGACGCGCTGCTGGTTCGCGATCACGTCGGCGAGCAGGCGTGCGGCGGCCTGCACACCGAGCAGGTCGGCCGGCGGCAGCAGGCGCGCGAGGCCATCGTCGAGTTCGTCGAGTGCGCGCACGCCGCGGCCGGCGAACAGGCGCGCCAGCAGCGGGTGCACGCCGGCCTGTTCGAGCGCCCAGACGG
>JBDUAG010000107.1:0-9396 GCA_040004785.1 Burkholderiales bacterium
GACGACCGCGATCGTCGTGCTGCTGAGCCTGGAGATCGCGGCGACGCTGCTGCTGCTCGGCGCTCAGGTGATCGCCGAATACGAACGCCCGGGCCGCAGCGGCTGACGCGTCACCAGAACGCCCACTGCGGCGTGCGCAAACAAGCCCATGACGCAGCAAACGGAACGATGCGCGCGACAGCCGCGCGGCTCAGCGACAAGGCCTTCGCCCGGTGCGCGTCAGGACGCGAGCAGCCCGGCGACGCGTTCGCGCAGCGAGGCCGGCGTCACGCCCGTCGGCGCGAGCGCATCGCCCGCGACCAGGCCGACGCTGCTGAACCAGCCGCGGCGGAACGGCTTGGTCATCGCGCTGCCGTCCTTGCGCGAGAAGTACGAGCCCCACAGGTTCTGCAATGCCAGCGGCACGACCGGCACCGGGTTGGTTTCGAGCAGCTTCATCACGCCACCCTTGAACTCGCCCAGTTCGCCGTCGCGCGTCAGCGCGCCCTCGGGGAAGATGCACAGCAGGTCGCCCTCGCTCAGCACCTGGCGCGCCCTTGCGAACGCTTGTTCGTACGCTGCCGGGTCTTCGCGCTGGGGTGCGATCGGGATGGCCTTCGCCAGCTTGAAGAACCAGCCGAGCACCGGCATCGCGAAGATCTTGTGGTCCATGATGAAGCGGATCGGCCGCGGGCTCGCCGCCATCAGCAGCACCGGATCGACGAAGCTGACGTGGTTGCACACCAGGATGGCCGCGCCTTCGGTCGGGATGTGCTCGTCGCCACGCACCTTGAAGCGGTAGACGAAGCGCGTGACGATGAACGCGACGAAGCGCAGCAGGTATTCGGGCACCAGCATGAAGATGTAGAACGCGACGACCGCGTTCAGCAGCCCGGTGATCAGGAACACCTGCGGGATCGTGAAATGCGCGGCGAGCAGCGCGCCCACGCCGATCGAGCTGACGATCATGAACAGCGCGTTCAGGATGTTGTTGGCCGCGATGATGCGCGCGCGGTGGCTGGGCTGCGAGCGCATCTGGATCAGCGCGTACATCGGCACGCTGTACAGGCCGGCAAACAGCGACAGCAGAGCCAGGTCGGCCATCACGCGCCAGTGCGCGGGCTGCGCGACGAATTCGCCGAGCGCGAAGCCGGCCGATGGCGCCAGGCTGCGCGAGGCGAAGTACAGATCGATCGCGAACACGCTCATGCCGATCGCGCCCAGCGGCACCAGGCCGATCTCGACGTGGCGCTTGCTCAGCATCTCGCACAGCAGCGAGCCGGTGCCGATGCCGATCGAGAACACCACCAGCAGCAGCGACGCGACCTGCTCGTTGCCGTGCAGCACATACTTCGCGAACGCCGGGAACAGCGACAGGAACACCGCGCCGAAGAACCACATCCACGAGATGCCGAGCAGCGAGCGGAACACGACGATGTTCTCGCGCGCCAGCATCAGGTTGCGCCAGGTCTCGGTCACCGGGTTCCAGTTGATGCGCAGACCGGGGTCGCTCGATGGCGACGCCGGTACCGCCTGGGCCGTCAGGCGGCCGATCAGCGCGACCGCGACGCAGCCGATCGCCACATAGTGCCGGCCGACCTCGGGAATCGCGACCAGCAGCCCACCCGCCACCTGCCCGAGCAGGATTGCGACGAAGGTGCCCATCTCGACCATGCCGTTGCCGCCGGTCAGCTCGCGCTCGTTCAGGTGCTGCGGCAGGTAGGCGAACTTGACCGGGCCGAAGATCGTCGAGTGCAGGCCCATCAGCAGCACGCAGGCGAGCAGCACGTAGACGTTGCTGGTCCAGAAGCCGAAGGCCGCGAGCGCCATGATCGCGATCTCGAGGTTCTTCACGAAGCGGATCACGCGCGTCTTGTCGTACTTGTCGGTCGCCTGACCGGCGGTCGCGGAGAACAGCAGGAACGGCAGGATGAACAGCGCACCGATCACGAGGCCGGCCATGCTCGCCGGCAGCCAGCTCACCTGCAGCTGGTAGGTGATCATCACCGTGAACGCGAACTTGAACAGGTTGTCGTTGCCCGCGCCGAGAAACTGCGTCCAGAAGAACGGCGCGAAGCGACGCTGCGTCAACAGGGCGAACTGGTTCGGATGCGCGTGTTCGTTCTGGCTCATCTGTGCTTGTCTCCGTGTGCTCGTGTGGCGCAATCTAGCGGATCACCTGGACCGGCGCTCCCATGCCGGTGCGATTCAACCACGCGAACACCGAATCGACCGTGACGGTCTCGATGCGGTCCGTGAATCGCTTCTCGTTCGGGTGGTCGTCGAAGGCGATGTTGGCGGCCGTCATGCGCCCGCCCATGCGCTTCAGCGGGCCGATGTGCAGCGTGGTCGGCGTGTAGCCCTGCAGCTTCAGCCAGGCCTGCGCGCTGGCTCTTGTGTAGAGCGCGCGCGAGACCGCCGCCGGCTCCTGCGCCATGGCAAAGGTCTCGAGCGCCCACTGGTTCGACTGCTGGTAGGTCTGCGCCCATGGGTACGCGACCATGCTGTAGGCCGGCGTGTTGAGCTGCGCGAGGCGTGCGTTGTCGCGCAGCACCGGCAGCAGTCGGGCCTGGATCTCCGGCGTCGGGATCACGACGGCGGCCTCGTACTCGTACAGATCGTCGAGGAAGAACTCGCCCAGCCCCTGCCGGTACACCGCCGCGTTGGCGGTGCCGCACTGGTTGAGCTTGTGCACGACACGCCAGCGCCCGTTGTCGCGATACGCCAGGCCGAAGTGCGAGTAGCGCACGCCGTACTCGCTCAGGTTTTGCCCGATGCGGGCGAGTGCGACAACCTGCGCGCCGCTCCGGTCCAGCGTGGTCGCGGTACGTTCGGCGAGCTGCATCGAGTGCTGGATCGCGTCGGCCTTCGGCGGCTTGTTCTCGCAGCTGCGGCCGGCGTGGGCCGCGGCCGCGACCAGCGCGAGCGCGGTGGCCATCATCGCGGGGCGGGCGGTGTTCATCGCGTCACGCGCTCGTTGTAGAGCAGCGCGGAGCCGATCTCGTTCGGGATGAACGCGATCGCCTCGCTCGCGGTCGAGAGCACCCAACCGGTGCTGACCGCCGTCACGACGACGACCGTGCCGGCCGCGACCGACAGCGCGCGGGCCGCCTGGCCGCTGAGCGTCAGCGTGGCGCGTGCGCCGTCCGACGCGCGCTCCAGGACCCAGACCGTGCCAACGGCCGAAGCCTGCACCGCGACCACGGTCAGCGCGGCGCCGGCCGACAGCACCATCACCGGCGCGGCGACCGACACCGCGATCGGCAGCGCGGACAGGGCACTCGCCTCGGACACCGCAGATTGGGCGTGGGCGCTGGCCAGCGAGGCAGCCAGCAGCGTAGCGAGGGCGATCTTGCGAATGGATTTCATAACAGCTCCGGAAGTGAAAAGGGTCGGTGGTCAGCCAGCGTCGCGCTCGGCGAGCAGCGCTTCGTGCGCATCGCGCAGCGTCTTGGCCAGGGTGAACACGGTCGAGATCAGGAACAGCCAGCTGACGCCGAGGAAGGCCTTGTAGGTCGGGTTCACGTCCATGCGGAACAGGCCCCAGGCCGTCAGCGCCATCGCGAGGCCAAACCCGCCCCAGACGACCAGGCCCCACATCGGCGTGTCGTTGCGCTGCGCCTCGTTGTCACGCACGTACTTGGCCAGCGCGAACGCGGTCGAGAGGCAGAACATGTAGCCCATCACCATGAAGGCGCGGTCCAGATCGGCGCCTGGCAGGTAGGCCAGGCCGGTCGCGCAGAGCGTCACGGCGAGGCCGAACGAGACCCAGACCTGGAGCTTCCAGGCCGCGGTGTCTTTGCGCAGGGGGGTGGGGTGCATGGCGGTTTCTCTCGGGAAGTTGTTGAACACGGCCGCATTGTCTGCAACGCGCCATACGGTATCAAGCACCCCCAAGGAGGGTTGCCTTCCTTAGCCCCGCTGGTATCGTTTCGGGGTACTTTTTGAGCACACACGCCGATGAGCACGACGCACGACCTCGTCACCGCGCTGAAAGCCGAGCTGAAGGCGGCCGGCATCACCTACGCCGACCTGGCGGACCAACTCGGCATGGCCGAATCCAGCATCAAGCGCATCTTCGCGAAGGCCGACATGCCGCTTTCGCGCATCGACGAGGTGCTGCGCGTGCTGAAGATGGACTTCGCCGAACTCGCCCGCAAGATCGCCGACGCCCAGCCGCTGCGCCGCGAGCTCACGCTGGAGCAGGAGGCCGCCGTCGTGTCGGACCGCAAGCTGATGCTGCTGGCGATCTGCTGCATCAGCCAGTGGACCTTCGAGCAGATGACGGGCACGTACACCATCACCGATGCCGAATGCGTGCGCTACCTGCTGCAGCTCGACCGGCTCGGCTTCATCGAGCTGCGGCCGCTGAACCGCTACCGGCTCAAGGTGGCGAAGGGCTTTCGCTGGCGGCCGAACGGGCCGGCGATGGAGTACTTCCGCAAGCATGTCGCCGACGACTACTACAGCGGCGGCTTCGATGGCGAGGGTGAATCACTGATGCTGGTGCACGGCCAGATCAGCACCGCGCAGGCGGCCAATTTCGTCGAGCGGCTGCAGCGCGTCGGCCAAGATTTCGCGCAGCAGCACCTGGCCGACCAGAAGCTCGGGCCCGAGCACAAGCGTCCCTACACGCTGGTCGTCGGCATGCGCTCGTGGCTGTTCGGGCCGTTCCGCGACCTCAAACGACCGGTGGCACCCGGCCGTTGATGACCGCTTCATTGTCCTCGCCGAGCCGCGGCGCGCGGCGCGTGATCGCGCCGGGCGTCAGGCTCAACTTGGGCACGATGCCGGGCACCTCGACGCTCAGGCCGTCGGCCGTCGTCACCGTCTGGAGCATGCCGCGCGCGCGGTAGTGCGGGTCTTCGGCGATGTCCTTCGCGGTGTAAATGCGGCCAGCCGGCACCGCGGCCTGGTTCAGCACCTCGAGCACGTCGACGACATGGCGCGGCGCGGTCCACGCGCCGATCGCCGCATCGATCTCGGCGACGCGTGCGACGCGGCCGGCGTTGCCGGCGAGCGCGGCATCCATGCCCAGATCGTCGCGACCGATCGCCTTCATCAGGCGCTTGAAGATCGAGTCGCCATTGCCCGCCACCAGCACCCAACCGTCGGCACACGGATAGGCGTTGCTCGGCGCGATGCCGGGCAGCGCCGACCCGGCCGGCTCGCGCACCGCGCCGAACGCGCTGTACTCGGGCAGCAGGCTTTCCATGCAGTTGAAGACGGCTTCGTAAAGCGCCACATCGACGACCTGCCCGCGCCCCTTCGGCGCCTCGGCGCTGACGCTCGCGTGGCGGTGCTGCAGCGCCATCAGGATGCCGATCACACCGTGCAGCGAAGCCAGCGTGTCGCCGATGCTCACGCCGACCCGCACCGGCACGCGGCCGGGCTCGGCCGTGAGGTGGCGCAAGCCGCCCATCGCCTCGGCGACGACGCCGAAGCCGGGCCGGTCCTTGTACGGTCCGGTCTGGCCGTAGCCGCTGATGCGCAGCATGATCAGCCCGGGGTTGGTGGCGCTCAGGCGCTCGTAGCCCAGCCCCCAACCTTCCATCATGCCGGGCTTGAAGTTCTCGACCAGCACGTCGGCCTCGTCGATCAGCCGGCGCACGATCTCGCGCGAGGCCTCGTCCTTCAGGTCGAGCGCAACGCTCTGCTTGTTGCGCGACTGCACCTGCCACCAGACGCTGGTGCCCTCGTGCAGCAGCCGCCACTGGCGCAGCGGATCGCCGGTGATCGGCGGTTCGATCTTGATGACCTCGGCGCCGAAGTCGGCGAGCGTCTTCGCGGCGAACGGGCCGGCGATCAGCTGGCCGAGTTCAACCACCTTCAGCCCGGCCAGCGGCCCTCGGGAAACAGCAGATTGAGCGTCCATGGCGGCGATGGTAGTGTCGCGACACAAGAGGAGCCAGCATGCGCCACATCATCTTCGCCGCCCTGCTGTGGTTCGCCGCGAGCGGCCACGCCTCGGAACGCGCGATCGACAAGGAAGTGATGGTGGCCGCGCCGATCGAGGCGGTCTGGCAAAGCTGGACCACGAAGGCCGGCATCGAATCCTTCTTCTCGCCCGAAGCCGAGATCGATGCGCGCGTCGGCGGCGCGTTCCACATCCACATCGACCCTTACGCCGCGCCCGGCATGAAGGGCGCCGACGACATGCGCGTGATGGCGCTTCAGCCGCCGAAGATGCTCAGCTTCGACTGGAACGCGCCGCCGTCGCTCCCCGAAGCGCGGCGTCAGCGCACGTTCGTGATCGTCAGGCTCGTCGATGTCGATGGCAAATCGACCCGTGTCACGCTGCACCACACCGGCTGGGGCGATGGGGGCGAGTGGGACAAGACCTATGCCTACTTCGACGGCGCCTGGGGCAACGTGCTGGGCAACCTGAAAAAGCGCCACGAGAGCGGGCCGGTCGACTGGACGCAGTGGCTGGCCAATCTCAAGAAGATGCACGAGACGCCGGCCAAGTAGAGGGATCAAGCCGGGCGCTGCTCCAGCAGGTAGTTGGCGCCGTCGTACTGGCCAAGCACCTCGGTCAGGTAGGGCAGCACCTCGAGCAATTCGTCGTGCAGCGTGAACGGCGGGTTGATCACGAACATGCCGCTGCCGGCCAGCCCGAAGCCTTGTTGATCCGGCTGCTGCACCGTCAGCCGCGCATGCAGCCAACCCTTGGGCGCCAGCGCCTCCAGCCGCTTCGGCAGCTGCGCCGCTTCGAGCTTGCTGACCTGCGGGTACCAGACCGCGTAGACGCCATCGCTGAATCGCAGCAGCGCCTCGCGCAGCGACGCGACCACGCGGCTGTAGTCGCGGTGGCCTTCGTAGCTCGGGTCCATCAACACCACGCCGCGCTTGCTGCTCGGCGGCACCTGGCCTTTCAAGCCATCGAAGCCGTCGGTGTCGTAGACCGCCGCGCCCTTGAGCTCGCCGAGGTAGGAGGCGAGGATGCGGTGATCGGTCGGGTGCAGCTCGAACAGGCGCAGCTGGTCTTTCGGGCGCAGCAGCATCTGCGCGAACGCTGGCGAACCGGGGTACTGCTTCAGGCCGCCGTCGGGGTTGAACTGGCGCACCATCGCGACGTAGTCGGCCACCGCGGGCGGCAGATCGTCGCGGCCCCACAGGCGCGCGATGCCCTGCTCGAACTCGCCCTTCTTCTGCGCGAAGCGCCCTTCGAGCGAGTAGCCGCCGGCACCAGCGTGGGTGTCGACCAGGCGGTAGGGCTTGTCCTTCTGGTTCATGTAGCGCAGCACCAGCGCGAGCGTGGTGTGCTTGAGCACGTCGGCGTGGTTGCCCGCGTGGAAGGCGTGTCGGTAGGCGAGCATGGCGTGAACCTCGGGAATCAGGTGGGCACTGTAGCGGTAGCACGCAACGAAAGACCGTGCACGGGCGCTTTTAAAGCGCAGCACCTAGGATCGCCGCGTCACCACCAAGAAACCCGACGCATGACCACCTTGTTCGATCCCATCCGCTTTGGCGACATCGCCGCCGCCAACCGCATCGTGATGGCGCCGCTGACGCGCGACCGCGCCGGCCCGGGCCGCACGCCCACGCCGATGATGGTGACGTACTACGAGCAGCGCGCCAGTGCCGGGCTGATCGTCACCGAGGGCACGCAGATCACCGCCGAGGGCCAGGGCTACCTCGACACGCCGGGCATCTACAGCGCCGAGCAGATCGCCGGCTGGCGCCGCGTCACCGACGCGGTGCATGCCAAGGGCGGCAAGATCGTGGTGCAGCTGTGGCATGTCGGGCGCATCTCGCACCTCTCGCTGCTCCCCGAGGGCATGGTGCCGGTGTCGAGCACCGCGCGCGCCGCGAAGGGCAAGACCTTCACCGCGCAGGGCTTCGAGAATGTCTCCGAGCCGCGTGCGCTGCGCGCCGACGAGATCCCGCGCCTGATTGGCGACTACCGCCAGGCTGCGCGCAACGCGATCGAGGCCGGCTTCGATGGCGTCGAAGTGCACGGCGCCAATGGCTACCTGCTCGAGCAGTTCATGCGCGACAGCATCAACGACCGCAGCGATGCTTACGGCGGCACGCGCGAGAACCGCGCACGCTTGGTCGTCGAGGTGATGACGGCGATCGCCGGCGAGATCGGCGCCGGCCGCAGCGGCATCCGCCTCTCGCCCGTGACGCCGGCCAACGACGCCGCGCTCGACAGCGACCCGCAGGCGATGTTCAACCTCGTCGTCGAGAAGCTGGCGCCGCTGAAGCTGGCGTTCATCCACGTCGTCGAAGGCGCGACTGGCGGCCAGCGCGATGTCGCGCCGTTCGACTACGCCGCGCTGCGCAGCCGCTTCAAGCGCGGCAACGAGCAGGGCGCGTGGATCGTCAACAACGGCTACACGCGGGCGATGTCGCTGGCCGCGGTGGCGAGCGGCGCAGCCGACCTGGTCGCATTCGGCAAGGGCTTCATCAGCAACCCGGACCTGGTGCGCCGCCTGCGCGTCGACGCACCGATCGCGCCGGTGGTGCGCGAGACGCTGTACGGCGGCGGGGCCGAGGGCTACATCGACTACCCGCCGCTGGAGCTGACTCCGGCTTAGCGGGCCGAGCGCAGGGCCGTCCCAAGCCGGCCCGCATCCCCTTGGGGGATCGGCCGCGGTACTCCGCGGCCGAGGGGCTCATTTCAAGCGGGGATGCGCAAGACCTGGCCCGGGTAGATCTTGTCCGGGCTGGTCAGCATCGGCTTGTTGGCCTCGAAGATCTTCGGGTACTCGTTGGCATTGCCGTACTGCGACTTCGAGATCGCCGACAGCGTGTCGCCGCGCACCACGGTGTACCAGCGCGACTCGTCGGCCGGCTCGGCGGTCGTCATCGCGTCGTCCACCTGCGTCACGCCACTGACGTTGCCGCAGCACAGAACCACCTTCTCGCGTGTCGCCTGATCCGGCGCCACACCCGCCACCGAGACCGTGCCGGTGGCGCCGTCGAAGGCGACGTCCAGGCCATCGACCTTCAGGCCTTGCGCCGAGATGTAATTCGAGATCGCCGTCGCGGCGGTCGCGTTCGCGGCATCGGCTTGCGCCTGCAGCGCCGCGGGATCCGCAGCGGGCCCTTCAGCCTTGTGGCCGAACAGCTTTTCGCCGGCTTCCTTGATGAAACTGATGATGCTCATGACGTTCTTTCGTGGTGGGTGAAGGCGAGATCAGCCCGGAGGCCGGCTGCGCCCGCTCGGCGCAGGGTGGCAATGTACCGAGCGAATGATGCACGCTCGATGGACGAAGCAGTGCTTTTGTAACAACCAGCATGCAAGTCTTCGTCAGCGTCGCCCTGGGGCGACGCGGGCGCGGAAGAGTTCCGGGATGCCGACTTCTCTTGGCCCCGGGATCAGCTCGAACGCGTCGCCAGCGGCAATCACGCCGGGCTGGCGCACCGCCAGATAGAACCCGCACCAGGCGTTCGCCGCCATCATCTGCG
>JBDUAG010000633.1:0-2802 GCA_040004785.1 Burkholderiales bacterium
TGTTCTTCGCCAAGGTGCCGGGCAAGGTCGAAGGCAGCTACACGATGGACCACACCGCGGGCGCGTTCATTCTCGACGGTGAAGGCAAGGTGCGCCTGTTCGAGCGCTACGGTGGTGGTGCCGAGGCGCTGTCGGCGGATGTCAAGGCGCTGATGGTGGGCTGATCCGCCCAAGCAAAACGGCCCCGTGGGGCCGTTTTGTGGTCGGAGCGTACCGGCTTATGCGGTTTCGGCCAAGGCCTTGCGCATCTTCTTCATCGCGGCGACCTCGATCTGGCGGATCCGCTCGGCGCTGACGCCGTATTCGTCCGCCAGCTCGTGCAACGTCATGCCGCCCGAACTGTCGTCGTTGACCTTCAGCCAGCGCTCCTCGACGATTCGGCGGCTGCGCGCGTCGAGCGCGTCCAGCGCCATCGCGATGCCGTCGCCGGCGAGCCAGTCGCGCGTGCGTGCTTCGAGCACGCGCGTCGGCTCACTGGCTTCGTCGGCCAGGTAGGCGATCGGCGCGAAGCTCTCTTCGCTGTCGTCGTTCAGCGGCTCGAGCGCCACATCACCACCCGAAAGCCGGGTTTCCATCTCGAGCACTTCCTCGCGTTTGACGTTGAGCGTCTTGGCCAGCGTGTCGACCTCGCCCTGCGTCAATGTGTTGCGATGCGTGTCGACGTCCAAGGCATCGTCCTTCATGCTCTGCTTCATCGAGCGCAGGTTGAAGAACAGCTTGCGCTGGGCCTTGGTCGTCGCGACCTTGACCATGCGCCAGTTCTTCAGGATGTACTCGTGGATCTCGGCCTTGATCCAGTGCATCGCATAGCTGACCAGGCGCACACCCTGATCCGGGTCGAAGCGCTTCACGGCCTTCATCAGGCCGATGTTGCCTTCCTGGATCAGGTCGCCGTGGGGCAGGCCGTAGCCGAGGTACTTGCGCGAGATCGAGACGACGAGGCGCAGGTGCGAGAGCACGAGCTTCCCGGCGGCGTCGAGGTCGCCGGTGGCGCGCAGGCGCGTCGCGAAGGCCACCTCTTCCTCGTGCGTCAGCAACGGCACGCGGTTCGCCGCCGAGATGTAGGCGTCGAGGTTGCCGAGCGACGGCACCAGGGCCCAGGGGTCGCGGACGGTCAGAGCAGCAGAAGATGTATTCATGGAGAGTTCAGACACGCCGAGCTCCTTTCAGTTCCGCAAATCTTAGCACTCGATGTGGGAGAGTGCTGATTTGTCCTGACTATGACCGCGATGGTCCCGTGGCTGGCATCACGGCCCTGGGGGGATCCAATGGCTGCCAGACGCCGACGCGCGTAGCATCGCCGGCTGGATTGCTGCCGGAGCGAAATGAGCCTTCATCGACGAGAGTTTCTGCAACTGCTCGCGTATGCCTCGGCGGCGGGCCTGACGCTCGACCGGCGCGACGTGCTCGCGGCGGCGCTCGGCGCGGCGCAGCGGCTGTACGACTTGCCGGCGTTCGGCAACGTCAGCCTGCTGCACTTCACCGACTGCCACGCGCAACTGCTCCCGTCGTACTTCCGCGAGCCCAGCGTCAACCTCGGCGTCGGTGCGGCGTCGGGCCGCCCGCCGCACCTCGTCGGCGAGCACTTGCTGAAGGCGTTCAACATCGCGCCGAACAGCCCGCAGGCGCACGCGTTCACGAGCCTCGATTTTGCGCAGGCCGCGCGCACCTACGGCCGCATCGGCGGCTTCGCCCACCTCGCCACTCTGATCAAGCAGTTGCGCGCGTCGCGTCCGAACACGCTGCTGCTCGACGGCGGCGACACCTGGCAAGGCTCAGCCACCGCGCTGTGGACGCAAGGCCAGGACATGGTCGATGCCTGCAAGCTGCTCGGCGTGGACATGATGAGCTCGCACTGGGAACACACGCTGGGCGCGGCGCGCGTGCAGCAGATCGTCGAGCGCGAGCTGACCGGCCGCATCGAGTTCATCGCGCAGAACATCCAGACCGCCGATTTCGGCGACCCGGTTTTCGCGCCTTATGTGATGCGCGTGCTCGGTGGCGTGCCGATCGCGGTGATCGGCCAGGCCTTCCCGTACACGCCGGTGGCGAACCCACGTTACTTCGTGCCCGACTGGACCTTCGGCATCCAGGAAGAGCGCTTGCAGAAGCTCGTCGCCGAGGTGCGCGGCAAGGGCGCGCAGCTCGTCGTGCTGCTCTCGCACAACGGCATGGACGTCGATCTGAAACTGGCCTCGCGCGTCACCGGCATCGACGCGATCCTTGGCGGGCATACGCACGATGGCGTGCCGGCGCCGACGATCGTGAAGAACGCATCGGGCCAGACGCTGGTGACCAACGCCGGCTCGAACGGCAAGTTCCTCGGCGTGCTCGATGTCGAGGTGCAGGGGGGACGCCTGCGCAACTTCCGCTACCGCCTGCTGCCGGTGTTCGCCAACCTGCTGCCGGCCGACGCCGCGATGCAGGCCCACATCGACCAGGTGCGTGCGCCGTTCAAGGCCAGGCTCGATGAAACGCTGGCCATCAGCGAAGGCCTGCTGTACCGCCGCGGCAATTTCAACGGCCCGTGGGATCAGCTCATCATCGATGCGCTGATGCAGGTGAAAAGCGCGGAGATCGCATTCTCGCCCGGCTTCCGTTGGGGCACGTCATTGCTGCCCGGCCAGCCGATCACGCGCGAGCTGATGATGGACCAGCTCGCGATCACGTACCCGGCGACGACGGTGAACGAGATGAGCGGCGCGACGATCAAGACCATCCTCGAAGACGTGGCCGACAACCTCTTCAACCCCGACCCGAACTACCAGCAGGGCGGCGACATGGTGCGCGTCGGCGGGCTCG
>JBDUAG010000108.1:0-9382 GCA_040004785.1 Burkholderiales bacterium
CACGCCCAGCGCGCTCATCTGGCCGAACACGCCGCGGATCGTGCCGTCCTTGCCGCTGGTGTCGGTGCCCTGCAGCACGACGAGCAGCTTGAAACGGTGATCGGCGTAGAACAGGTTCTGAAGCGCGTCAAGCTCCAGCGCGAGTGCGGCGGTGGCCTCCTTGTCGCGCGCCTTGTCGCCGCTGCCGAAGGGCTTGGCGGCGGGATCGAAGCGCTTCAGGTCGAAGCCCTTGCCACCCTTCAGTGCGGCGCTGTGCTGAAAGTCCGCCAGATCGGGAGTCTTCTTGGCCACGCGGCCTCCGGTGTGATTGACGTATACGTCAAGCAGGGCAGTGTAGCCGCACAGGCATACTGCGCGCATGAAGGAGACCGGTATGCAGCATCACGACGTCGTCATCATGGGCGGCGGCCTCGCGGGCCTGACGCTGGCATTGCAGCTCAAACAGAAGTTCGGCGACATCGACATCCTCGTGCTCGAGCGCCGCCAGCACCCGGTGCCCGAGGCGGCGCACAAGGTCGGCGAATCGTCCGTCGAGATCGGCGCGCACTACTTCAGCAAGGTCCTGGGCCTGAAAGAGCACATGGACCACGCGCAATTGCGCAAGTTCGGCTTCCGCTTCTTCTTCTCCGAAGGCCGACGCGATATCGACCAGGTCACCGAGGTCGGCGCGAGCCGGTTCCTCGCGGCGCCGAGCTACCAGATCGACCGCGGCATCTTCGAGAACTTCCTCGGCAAGGAGGCGCTGGCGCGCGGCGTGCGATTCCTCGACCACGCGATCGTGCGCCGCGTCGATCTGTCGGACGACGATGCGCCCCACCGGTTGAGCTGCGAGCACGCCGGCGAAACGCTCGAGGTCAGCGCGCGCTGGATCGTCGATGCCTGCGGCCGTGCCGGCATCCTCAAGCGCAAGCTCGGCCTCGCGCAGGACAACGACCACCATGCACACGCGGTGTGGTTCCGCATCAAGGACCGCATCAACATCGACGAGTGGTCGGACGACCCTGAATGGCGCGCGCGCTGCAACCCGCAGGCGCGCTGGCTCTCGACCAACCACCTGGTCGGCGCCGGCTACTGGGCCTGGCTGATCCCGCTCGCGTCGGGCTCGCATTCGGTCGGCATCGTTGCCGACCCGCGCATCCACCCGCTGGACACGATGGACACGTTCGACAAGGCGATGACGTGGTTCGAGCGCTACCAGCCGCGCCTGTTCGACGAGCTCGATGGCAAGCGCCACCTCTTGCAGGATTTCGCGTTCTTCCGCAAGTTCTCGTATGGCTGCAAGCAGGTGTTCTCGGCGCAGCGCTGGGCGCTCACCGGCGAGGCGGGGCTGTTCCTCGACCCGTTCTATTCGCCGGGCAGCGACTTCATCGCAATCGGCAACACCTATATCACCGAACTGATCGCGCTCGACCGGGCCGCCAAGCCCCTGGGCGCGCATGCGCAGCTCTTCGATCAGGTCTACCACTCATTCTACGAGAGCACGCTGGCGCTCTACACCGACCAGTACCCGCTGTTCGGCGATCCCGAGGTGCTGCCGGTCAAGGTCATCTGGGACTACACCTACTACTGGGGCGTGCTGTCGCAGTTCTTCTTTCAAGGCCGCCTGACCGATCTGTCCTCGATGAGCGCGCTGCGCGACGAGCTGGCGCTGTGCCGGCAACTCAATATCGAGGCGCAGGCCTTCTTCCGCGCATGGTCTTCGTTCAGCGAGAAACGCAACCCGGCGGTGATGCTCGACCAGGCCGCGCTGCCGTGGTTCGCCGAACTCAACCGCAGCCTGAACGACACGCTCGACGATGTGCAGTTTCGCGCCCGCCTGCGCGACTCCACCGCGCAATTGCAGGCGCTCGCCCGCGAGATGCTGGAGCGCGCTTGCGCCGAGCATCCCGCGCTCGACGGCTCGGCGCTGCGCGCGCTCGCCGGCAACCAACCCGCGCCGGCCGGAGCCCAACCGATGCTGGCCGAGTTTTCCGAATCTGCCGCGTGACTTTTCACCGGCACGGTCGGGCTCGCCCGCGTCGCCCGGATCGGCATTTCGCGGCACAATTCTGCCGGTGGCTTGAACAGGGCTCGAGGAGGCTGGTGTGGGCGCAGGGTTGATTCCGATCAAGACACCGGAAGGTCAGGCCGAGCTGAACGCGCGTCAGCGCCGCGTGAGCCAGCGCCACCGCACGGTGCTGTTCATCATCGACGGCAAGCGCACGACCGATGAAGTCCGCGCCATGGCATTGAAGGCTGGGGTGCCCGAGAGCTGCTTCGGCGAGCTGGTCGAGTTGGGCATGATCATGCTGTCCGAGCCGACCTTCTCGCTGCTCATCGACGACCCCGTGTCGGCGCCGGGCATTCTTCATGTGGACCTGCCGCTGCCCGGGCCCGACAGCCGCAGCGCGGCGTTCGACTCGATGCTGCCGGCATCGCGCTCGCTGTTCCCAGAATCCGCCTCGGCCGACTCTACCTTGGGCAGTGTCTCGACGGCACAGGCCTGGCTCAACGCCGACACCCCCGACGCTGCCGACTCGCTCGATCCGGTGGTGGTCGGAGCCCGGTTGATTCTGGTCCGCGCCGTGCGCGCGCAGGCGCCGCTGGCGGGCACGATCACGCTGCTCAAGTTGCGCCGCGCCCGCACCCGCGGTGACCTGGTCGATCTGCTGGACGAGGTCGAGAGCCGCATCAGCAAACCGCATCGGTCGCTTGCGGCGACGCACACGATGCGGCGCGTGCGCCTGATGCTCGGCGGGCGCGCCGATTCGGTGCTCGAATCAGCCTGACGCAAGCCCGGCACTGCGCATGACCTTTCTCGCGATCGACATCGGCAACACGCGCCTCAAGTGGGCGCAGTACGCCTCGCCCCGGCCCGGCGCCACGCTGCTGAACCACGGCGCGGTCTTCCTCGAAACGATCGACGACCTGGCCGAGAACGAGTGGCGCGCGCTGCCGGCGCCGGGCAGCATGCTGGGCTGCGTGGTCGCCGGCGAGGGCGTGAAACGGCGTGTCGAGGAGCAGCTGGAGTTGTGGGACGTCGAGCCGCGCTGGGTCGTCTCGGGCAGCCGCGCCTGCGGCGTGACCAACAGCTACGACCATCCGAGCCGGCTCGGCGTGGACCGTTGGGTCGCGCTGATCGGCGCGCGTCACCGCGTGCTGGTGCAGGGGGTGGCGCGGCCGGCGCTGGTCGTGATGGTGGGCACGGCCGTCACGGTCGATGCGATCGACGCGACCGGGCGCTTCCTCGGCGGCCTGATCCTGCCCGGCTTCGGCCTGATGCTGCGCGCGCTCGAGATGGGCACCGCCGGCCTGAAGGCGCCGACCGGCGAGGCCGTCGAGTTCCCCACCAACACCAGTGATGCGCTGATGAGCGGCGGCGCCGATGCGATCGCCGGCGCGGTCGAGCGCATGCACCGCAAGCTGCTCGCGCGCACCGGCGAGAAGCCGGCACTGATCATGACCGGCGGCGCCGCTGTCAAGCTGGCGCCCATCATCGACCTGCCGTTCGAGACCGTGGACACCCTGATCTTCGAAGGCCTGCTGCAACTGCAGTCGCACCGGCTGGCGCTCTAAGGCCGCTCTGAGGGATTTGAGTCATGTCCGAATACACCGCTGAAATCCTCTGGGAGCGCGACGCGGCGCAGGACTTCCTCGGCAACACCTACAGCCGCCGGCACCTGCTGTGCTTCGATGGTGGCCTCGAGGTGCCCGGTTCGTCGGCGCCGAGTTCGGTGCCGCTGCCGATGTCCGACGCGCACGCCGTCGATCCAGAGGAAGCCTTCGTCGCCTCGCTGTCGAGCTGCCACATGCTGTGGTTCCTCGCGATCGCGGCGAAGCGCAAGTTCATCGTCGATCGCTATGTCGACGCGGCCGTCGGCGTGATGGCGCGCAACGAGCAGGGCAAGCTCGCGATGACGCGCGTGACGCTGCGGCCCGAGGTGACGTTTTCGGGGGTGAACCTGCCCAGCCGCGACGAACTCGATCGGCTGCACCACAAGGCGCACGAGGAGTGCTACATCGCGAACTCGGTGCGCACCGAGGTGCTCTGCGAGCCCGTCTACAGGATGTAGCGCGACAGGTCCTCGTTCTTCGCCAGGTCTGCGAGCTTCGCATCGACCTCCGCGCCGTCCACGCTGACCGTCTGCCCGCCGCGGTTCGGCGCGTCGAAACTCACCTCGTCGAGCAGCCGCTCCATCACCGTCGAGAGGCGCCGTGCGCCGATATTCTCGGTGCGCTCGTTCACGTCGAAGGCGATCTGTGCGATGCGGCGGATCGCTCCCGGTTGCACGTCCAGCGTCACGCCTTCGGTCGCGAGCAGCAGCGTGTACTGCTTGACGAGGCTGGCGTGGGTCTGCGTCAGGATCGCCTCGAAATCATCGACGCTCAGCGAGCCGAGCTCGACGCGGATCGGGAAGCGTCCCTGCAGCTCCGGGATCAGGTCGCTCGGCTTAGCTACATGGAACGCGCCCGAGGCGATGAACAGCATGTGGTCGGTCTTGACCATGCCGTACTTGGTGTTCACGGTGGTGCCTTCGACCAGCGGCAGCAGGTCGCGCTGCACGCCCTGGCGCGAGACATCGGCGCCGCTCGTCTCCTGGCGAGATGCGACCTTGTCGATCTCGTCGATGAAGACGATGCCGTTCTGCTCGGCGTTGTGCAATGCCGCGGTCTTGACCTCGTCATCATTGACGAGCTTGGCTGCTTCTTCCTCGATCAGCAGCTTGTGCGCGTCAGCGATGCGCAACTTGCGCAGCTTCTTCTTCGCGCCACCCGCGTTTGCGAACAGGCCCCTGAGCTGCTCGGTCATTTCTTCCATGCCGGGCGGGCTCATGATCTCGATGCCGGGCTTGGCCTCATGCAGTTCGATCTCGATTTCCTTGTCGGCGAGCGAACCCTCGCGCAGCCGCTTGCGCATCACCTGGCGCGCCGTGTTGTCGGGCGTGGGGGCCGGTGCGGCGAAGCCGAGTTCGGGGCTGGAGCCCCGCGCCGGCGGCACGAGGATGTCGAGCACGCGGTCCTCGGCCGCGTCTTCGGCACGGCTGCGGTGGCGTCGCATGGCGCTCTCGCGTTCCTGCTTCACCGCCATGTCCACCAGATCGCGGATGATCGAATCGACATCCTTGCCGACGTAGCCGACTTCGGTGAACTTGGTTGCCTCGACCTTGATGAAGGGTGCGTCCGCGAGCCGCGCCAGGCGGCGCGCGATCTCGGTCTTGCCGACACCGGTCGGCCCGATCATCAAAATGTTCTTCGGCGTGATCTCGCCGCGCATCTTCTCGTCGACCTGCTGGCGCCGCCAGCGGTTGCGCAGCGCGATCGCGACGGCACGCTTGGCGCTTGCCTGACCGACGATGTGCCGGTCGAGTTCGGAAACGATCTCCTGGGGGGTCATGCTGGATTTGGTGTCCATCTCAGTCCAGCGTCTCGATGATGTGGTTCTGGTTGGTGTAGATGCAGAGTTCGCCGGCGATTTCCAGCGACTTCTTGACCACGTCCTTGGGCGACAACTCGGTGTTCGACAGCAGCGCCCGCGCGCTCGCATGGGCGTAAGCGCCGCCGGAGCCGATCGACACGATGCCGTGCTCGGGCTCGAGCACATCGCCGTTGCCCGTGATGATCAGCGAGGCTTCGCGGTCGGCGACAGCCAGCATCGCCTCGAGCCGCCGCAGCACGCGGTCGGTGCGCCAGTCCTTGGTCAGCTCGATCGCGGCCCGCACCAGGTGGCCCTGGTGTTTTTCGAGCTTGGCCTCGAAGCGCTCGAACAAGGTGAACGCGTCGGCGGTGGCGCCTGCAAAGCCCGCCAGCACCTGATCGCGGTGCAGCTTGCGCACCTTGCGTGCCGATGACTTGACGACGATCGTGCCCAGCGTGACCTGCCCGTCACCCCCGAGCGCGACCACATTGCCGCGCCGCACGCTCAGGATGGTCGTGCCGTGATAGTTTTCCATGGGGAGAAGATAAGGTTGAAACCGCGCACGTCAAGTCCGGCCCTGTAGAACGCACCGCCCCTGAGCGCCGGGCCGCCCCAAGCCAGGGGCGGACACCCTCCGGGGGTGGCTGCGTACCCGCAGCCGGGGTTCCATCAGGTCGTTCGGACCTTGACCTTGGCGTGCTCGTTGATGCCCATCGCGCCGAAGAACAGCGCGACCAGGCGGTGCGCTTCGATGAAACGCACGCTGCGGTTCTCGGTGCGGCGCGCCAGCACCCAATTCAGCAGGTCGCCGGCGGCAATGAAATCGACGCGGATCAGGCGGCCGCACGAGACGTTGACGATGCTCGCTGCACCCAGCTGCGTGTCCATCTTCTTCAGCGTTTCGCCGATGTCGCCGACGAGCTGGCCCGACAGTTCCACCGTGCCGACGTTGACCGTGCCGGCATCCTCCAGCTGGCCCGACTCGACGAAGTTGGTCGACACCACGTCGCTGATCACCGACAGCTGCGACGACACGGTGTTGCCCGTGCCACTCACGCGCACCTGGCACTTCGCCGGCTCCCACGACGGTGGCGACACCTCGTAGGTGACGCAGTAGTCGATCGCGCATTCGTCGAACTGGTCCGGTCGGTTCGTCATGCGCAACGCGTCCAGGCGCAGTTGCCAGTAGGCCGGATCGACATCGCGCACGCCCGTCGGTGCGGCGTCGCCCAGCACCGTGAACAGGTGTTCGCCGCCGAGCCAGCGCATGTCCAGCGTCTGGTTGATCCAGCTGCGGAACAGTTCGGAGAGCTTCGCGCAGGCCTCGGTGTCGATCGAGCGCAGCGCTTTCCAGTCAAACACCCAGGGCAGCGGCATCTGCATCGACATCGAGGCGAGCTTGGCGACCGCCTCGGCATCGATGTGTTCGGGGCTGATCCAGCCGACCTGACCTTCGATGCGCGAGGTGTTCGGGCGATCATCGGCAGCCGCCTCGGCCACCAGCCGAGGCATCGAGAACCACTGCGGCGCCGACCAGCCGAACTGTTGGGCGTAGTCCAGCGCGAGGCTCTCGAACTTGTGCTGCTGGCCGATCGCCCGGTACAGGTCGAACAGGACGAGCCAAGTTTCGGCATGCTGCGCGCGCGAGCCACCCGGGCTGGTGAGGCTGGAGATGGCTTGCTCGCACTGCTCGAAATCGGCGTTCGCGAAGGCAATCACGGCTTCGTCGAGGTCGGGGTCGTGCGTGACTTCGCTGAGGTCGGTGGCGAACGGGTGCGAAAAGTCGTCCGCCGAAGCGTCGAGCCGGATTTGCGACAGCGGCGAGACCCCACCGCCCATCACCGCGGCCGAAATCGGCAGTGCGCGGTCGCTGGAGAAGTCCTCGACGCGGCCACCGCCGTTCGCCGAGCCGGCGCCGGGACTGAACGACGTGCTCAGCGCACCACCGCGCGGGCTCATGTCCATCGCGGCGGGTTCGGTCGGGGCGTTGTAGAACTCCGGCGCGCGCTTCGAGGGGGCGGACTGGCTCCCATAGGCGTTGTGGTCGCCGACCATTTGCTGTTCGATCTCGTCGATCTTCGCTTTGACGCCCTGGTCGGCCTTCGCGCCGCTCTCGGCCATCTTGCCTTCGGAGTCGTCGATCCGAGACGAGCCGCCGAGTGCGGCCAGCTGTTCGCTCGTCAGGCCTTCGCGGCGGACCTTGCGCAGCATGTCGAACTCGCGCTTGCGCACGAAATCGTTGCGCCGCTTGCGCTCGATCATCGCCTTGAGCTCGCCCTTGGCAAAGTCGCTCTCGCGCGATTCGTCCAACGGCGAGCCGATCTCGGCCCAATCCGTGCTCGGATTGGCCACAAACTTGACGACCTTGCGGAAGAAGCTGGTCGAGTCTTTGGGGTCCGACATCGCGCAGTGAGGGTGAAAGAGGTCTGCCGCTGCGTCAGTCGCCGAACATCTTCTGTTTCAGTTCGCGACGTTGCTGGGCTTCGAGGGACAGTGTAGCGGTCGGACGCGCGATCAGACGGCCCAATCCGATCGGTTCGCCGGTTTCATCACAGAAGCCGTAATCGCCTGCGTCGATGCGCCCCAGCGACTGCGAGATCTTCTTGAGCAGCTTGCGCTCGCGGTCGCGGGTGCGCAACTCGAGTGCGTGCTCTTCCTCGATCGTTGCGCGATCGGCCGGGTCGGGGACGATGGAGGTGTCCTCGCGCAGGTGTTCGGTGGTTTCGCCGGCATTGGAGAGCAGGTCGTCCTTGAGGGTCTGCAGCTTGACGCGGAAGAACTCCAACTGCTTGTCGTTCATGTACTCCGACTCTGGCATCGCCAGGATTTCGGGCTCGGTCAGGTCACGGCCGGCTTTGGATTTCCAGGCGTTGGCGAGTTTCGGGTCGAACGTCTGAGCATGCTTGGGTGTGTCGTGCTCGAGGTTGTTCATTTGCCGGGTTGGCGGCCGCGGCGGCGCAAAGCGATCGGCGAAGCGCGACGTCGGCGGCGGCAGCGGTGCCTGCACGGCCGGCGTGGCGTACTTGGACGCGCCGCGCCCGGTCTTGCGCGGAATCAGCGGTGCCAGGCCGCCGGGCGCGACCACGGGAGCAGCCGCTACGGGCTGGGCAGGAACAGGGGCAGGAGAGGGGACGGATTTCATCGGCGTTTGGGTCTTGGCAGCAACAGCGGCAGGTCGAGCCGCTTTGGCGGGCGCCGCCAGGGGTTTGGCGGGCTTCGCGGATTTGGCAGCGACCGGCGCGGGCGCCGGCTTGGCTGGTTTCTTGGGGGCGGCGGCGGGCTTCTTGACCGCGGCCGACTTGCCGACCTTAGCCGCCTTCGACACGGCCACAGAGGCCTTGCCGGAGGCGGTTTTTGGGGGGGGCGCTTTCGGGGCCGGTGTCTTGCTCACAGCAGTCTCCTCGCATCGGCGGTTATACCCTCTGCTCGGGGCTTGGGCTTCGGCCGCCGCGGATTGTAGCCACGTTGCACGTGCGCCCGACCGGTAAAAGTCGGCGCAAAAATCAGCGGTGAAAAGTGGCTTGACAACCCGTCAAACCAGACAGCCCTCCAGGCCTTGCAAAAAGACATCGCGCGGCAGATCCAGCCCTATGAACACCATCTTGCTTGTCTTCTTCTCGCCCGGCGCCCATTTCGGGCCCAAATCGCTGCCCATCAGCTGGTGCACGCCCTGGAAGATCACCTTGCGATCGCTGCCCTTCATGTTCAGCACGCCTTTGTAACGAAGCATTTTCGGGCCGTAGACCTGCACGATCGCACCGAGAAAGTCTTCCAGCTTGGCCGGGTTGAAAGCCTTGTCGGCACGAAAAACAAATGATTTGACGTCGTCGTCGTGCACATGGTGGTGCGGGTGATCGCAGTGCTCACCATGTTCGTGATCGTGGTGGTCGTGGTCATGATCGTGGTCATGCGCATCGGCCTTCAGGAACTCCGGGTCGATGTCGAGCTTGGCGTTCAGGTTGAAGCCGCGCAGGTCGAACACCTCGG
>JBDUAG010000634.1:0-2799 GCA_040004785.1 Burkholderiales bacterium
AACTTGAAGCCCTTCCAGTTCTTCGGGTCGCGGTTGTTCTTGTGCTTGTTGGCCAAGGTGATCGCCTGGCCGTTGATGTTCTGGATGGTGGCGACGCGCATCGGCTGCGCGACCGAGCCCAGGCCCATCGAGATCGCGATCGGCATCGGCGACAGGAAGTGCGACGCGTCGTGCTCCTTGTTCAACATCTTGTCGCGGATCAGCGCCCAACCCGCCGTCTTGTTGAGCTGGACGTTCAGGCCTTCCTTCTTGTAGAAGCCCAGCGGGTCGGCCATGATCAAAGGCGTGGCGCAGGTGATCGCGATGAAGCCGAGCTTCAGATCCTTTTTCTCCAGCGAGCCCTTGTCCTGTGCCATCGCCTCGAGCGCACCCATTGGCAACAGCGACGCGATTGCGGCGCGCGCGGTGGTCGCACCCACGGCCCGCAGGAAGCGGCGTCGCACATGCTCGTTCGGCAGCAGCGCCTTCACCAGCGCGGTTTCGATGAAGTCGCGCGAGTAGCGCTCGGCGGTGACCGCAGCGTGTTCACCGGGCGCGTGGTCGGCGCCGCAGCTGCACTTCATCATCAGCGGGCGGTCGGCGTTGTACGGGTCGAAGGTGTTCGTGTCGCGGGTCATCGGAGGGCTCCTTGCACTGGGGTGAAGGCTAGAGAACAGTCATGCCGTCCGCCATCGCGACAGCCGGCGTTGTCGCGTAGTGCCAGCCCTACAAGCCGGAATCAGATCGGCGCGAGGTCGGCGCGCACCGCGTAGAGCGCGAGCTCGACATCGTTGCGGGCACCGGTCTTCTCGAGGATGCGGGCGCGGTAGGTGCTGACGGTGTTGCTCGACAGCACGAGCTGGTCGGCGATCTCGCCCACCGAGCTGCCGCTGGCGAGCAGCCGGAACACCTGGTACTCGCGGTGCGACAGGCGCTCGTGCAGCGGCACATCGGGCGCATGGCCGCGGCCGGCGCTGATGGTGGTGGCGAGCTGCTCGGCCACGGTGGGCGTGATGAACAGACCACCGGCCGCAACCTTGCGGATTGCGCCGGTCATCGTCTCGGAGTCGGCGCTCTTGTTCAGGTAGCCGGCGGCGCCGAGCTTCAGGCTGCGCACGGCGTACTGCTTGTCGGGGTAGGTGCTCAGCATCAGCACCGGCAGCCGCGGGAACTCGCTGCGCAACTGGCGCAGCACATCGAGCCCGTCGCGGTGCGGCATCGCGATGTCCATCAGCACGACGTTGATGCGCGCGTCCGGCGGCGTGCCGTCGTTCGCCTCGCGGACGAGGCGCAGTGCATCGGGGCCGTTCTCGGCCTCGGCAGCGAGCACGATGTCGCTCGCGTCGGCCAGCATCTGGCGGATGCCCTGCCGCACGATCTGGTGGTCGTCGCAGATGAGCACCCTGATCATGACGGCAACGGCATCGTCAGCCGCACCCACGTCCCGCTGCCCGGCACGCTCTCGATCGCGAGCGTGCCGCCGAAGTGGCCGGCGCGTTCGCGCATGCCCATCACGCCGTAGCTCTGCGGGCGGTTCAGCGCCGCCTCCTCGGCACCGATGCCGTCGTCGCGCACGGTAATGTGCAGCACCGGGTCGGGCGGGCTGTCCACGTACAGGCGGATGCTGACCGAGCGCGCCTGCGCATGCCGCGCCACGTTGCTCAGCATCTCCTGGAAGATGCGAAACACCGCGATGCCCCAGCGCTCGCCCTGCACGCCGGTGGGTGCGCGCACGTCGGCGGCCACATGGACCTGCACATCCTGGTGCAGTTCGGTGGTCTCGACGAACTCCTGTGCCTGCCACTCGAGCGCGGCCCAGATGCCCTGGTGGTCGAGGATGCTCGGCCGCAGGTCGGTGATGATGCGGCCGACGTTGTCGACCGCGGTCGCAATGAGCCGACCCATGCCCTGGCACTTGTGCTGCAACGGCGGGCGGTCTTCGACGCGCTTGCCGATCCACTCCACGTCCATTTTCAGTGCCACCAGCAGCGAGCCGAGCTCGTCGTGGATGTCGCGCGCGATGCGCGTGCGTTCATCCTCACGCACGCTGTCGAGGTACGCCGAGAGGTCGCGCAGCTGACCCAGCGCGCTCGACAGCTCGGCCGTGCGCGCCGCGACGCGTTGCTCGAGCTCGTCACGCGCCTGGTGCAAGGCCTCCTCGGCCTGGCGGCGCTCGGTGATGTCGACGAAGGTGACGACCGCGCCCTGAACCGTGCCGCCATCGAGGATCGGGTACGACGAGTATTCGGCGCTGAACGGCGAGCCGTCGGCGCGCCACAGCACCTCACGGTCGATGCGGCACGGCAGACCCTGGCGGAAGGCGTTGAAGATCGGGCAGTCGGCCTCGGGATAGTGGCTGCCGTCGCCGTGCGTGTGGTGGATCAGGTCGTGCATGTTGCGGCCCAGCACCTGATCGGTCGTCCAGCCCAGCATCTGCGCGCCGGCGCGGTTGATGAAGGTGCAGCAGCCGTCGGTGTCGATGCCGAAGATGCCCTCGCCGGTCGACTCGAGCAGCAATTGCAGGCGCTGCGTCCACACGGTCGCAGCCTCCAGGGCGGCGCCCGGGAGGGTCGGCGGGGCGGCAGCATTCGACATGCGGGGAGTCGTGCAATCCCCATGCCACCCGCGCACGCGGCGCTGCTGGCTAGCGGTGCCCGCGCAGTTCCCGCACGCCCTTGCCGAGCTTGCGCCGCAACAGGCTGCGCAGGGTCACGCCGTCGGCATAGCCGATCTTCATCGCGATCTGGTCGACGCTGTCGGCACCCGTGCGCAGCAGGTGCACGGCGCGCTCGACGCGCAGATCCTGGAAGTACGACAACG
>JBDUAG010000635.1:0-2799 GCA_040004785.1 Burkholderiales bacterium
GATCGCGCTTTGCACGAGGTCGAGAATCTGCTGCTGGCGATCGGTGAGTTTCGGCGGTTCGTACACTGGGCTTCCTTGGAGCGGATGCGTCGTCAGGCGCCTGAGCAATTTCGCTGACGATTCATCCAGTACCTGTATTTTCATCCAGCTTTGACAAAAATGCAAAACACGAACGAGGCGGTGGTGATTTTGGGCACTGGTGGCACGATCGCCGGCACCGCCGCGGACGTGGCCGACAACGTCGGCTACACCGCCGCGCAGCTCGGCGTCGAGCAGCTGGTGCGCGCGGTGCCGGCACTGGCCGGCGCGACGATCGAATGCCAGCAGGTCGCCCAGCTGGACAGCAAGGACATGGATTTCGCGACTTGGCTGCGCCTTGCCACGCGCATCGCGCAACAGCTGGCCCGCGCCGACGTGGCGGGCGTCGTCGTCACGCACGGGACCGACACGCTCGAAGAAACGGCCTACTTCCTGCAGCGCGTGCTCGCGCCGACCAAGCCGGTGGTGCTGACCGCGGCGATGCGCCCGGCCACCGCGCTGCAGACCGACGGACCGCAGAACCTGCTCGATGCGGTGTGCGTGGCACAACTGCCCGGTGCGCGCGGCGTGGTCGTCGTGTTCGGCGGCGAGGTGCATGGCGCGGCCGACGTGCGCAAGCTGCACACGTATCGGCTGGCCGCGTTCGGCTCGGGTGACGCCGGCGTGCTGGCGCAGATCGAGGAGGGCGTGTTGCGGCCGCATCGGCCCTGGCCCGGCGGCGCGGCGCTCGGCCTGGATTGGCTGCGCGAGGACGTGGCCGCTTGGCCGCGCGTCGAGATCGTGCACAGCCATGCGGGTGCCGATGGCCGGCTGGTGCAGTCGCTGTGCGCCGATGGCGTGCACGGAATTGTCATCGCAGGCACCGGCAACGGCAGCCTGCATCACGCGCTCGAGGCGGCGCTGCGGCAGGCGCAGGCGCAAGCTGTGTCAGTACTGCGCAGCTCACGCTGCCTCGATGGCGCCGTGCTCGGGGCGATCGAGGGTGAACTGCCGGGCGCCGGTGCGCTGACCCCGGTCAAGGCGCGCATCGAGCTGATGTTGCAGCTGATGCGCGCCTGATCAGGCGGAGTTCAAACCACGTTCAGCGTCACCTCGATGTTGCCGCGCGTCGCGTTCGAGTACGGGCAGACGCCGTGTGCAGCCGCCACCAGTTTTTCCGCCGCGGCGCGCTCCATGCCCGGGACCGTGACATTCAGCGTCACCTGAATGCCGAAGCCGGCCGGGATCGGGCCGATGCCGACATCCGCCTTGATCGATGTATCGGCCGCCAGGGGGATCTTCTGCGTCATCGCGACGTACTTCATCGCGCCGATGAAACAGGCTGAGTAGCCGGCAGCGAAGAGTTGCTCGGGGTTGGTGCCGGTGGCGCCATTGCCGCCCATTTCCTTGGGCGTGGTCAGCTTCAGGTCGAGCACGCCGTCGGACGACTTGGAGGTGCCTTCGCGGCCGCCGGTGGAGGTGGCGTGGGCGGTATAGAGAACTTTGTCGAGCTTCATCGTGAGTTCCTTGTGTTCAAGGGTGGTGGGGAAACGGGGTGGATCAGGCGGCCAGCAACAGGTGGCCGGCAACATTCGAGCGCAGCGCCTGCAACCGCGCGGTGAGCGTGGCGATCTCGTCGAGTTGGCAGCCGCTCGCGCAGGCCACCTCGAGCGGCACCTGCGCGGCCTTGCGGCGCAGTGCACGGCCAGCGGCGCTGAGAGCCACGATGACGCGGCGCTCGTCGTCGGCGGCACGGGTGCGGGTGAGCAGGCCGGCCGCCTCGAGGCGCTTGAGCAGCGGCGTGAGCGTGCCGGAGTCGAGGAACAGACGCTCGCCAAGCTCGCCGACGGTGATGCGATCGGACTCCCACAGCACCAGCAACACGAGGTACTGAGGATAGGTCAGGCCGAGTTTCGCGAGCAACGGCTTGTACATCTTGGTCATCACGAGCGAACTCGAATACAGCGCGAAGCAGAGCTGGTTGTCGAGCCGCTGCATCGCCTGCGCGTTCGGGATCTGTGTGCTTGCCATGCCGTCATTGTATTGCAACGTTGGCAATTGAATTGCACGCAATCTATATTGCCACTGCCAACTGCAGGGTCAACGCACAAGGCGTCAGGCGGTCAGGGCGTCGAGCTGGCTGCTGAGTTCGAGCCAGCGCGCTTCGAGCGTCTCGATCTCGTCGCCGAGCTGCTTGATGCGCTTGCCGTGTTCGGCGCGCTTGGGGGCCGACAGTCCCGGCACGACCAGCGCCGCCTCGCAGGCGCTGCGATCACGGTTCAGCGCAGCGAGGCGCTGATCGATGCCGGCAAGTTCCTTGCGCAGCGGCTTCGGGTCTTCGTTGCGCGGCGCGGGCGCGGCCGTCGCCGCGGCCTTGCGCTTGGCCTTGTCGCCCCGCGATTGCGCACGGGAGGCCTCGCGCGATTGCTCGAGCAGCCACTTCTGATAATCGTCGAGGTCGCCGTCGAACGGTTTCACTTCGCCGTCGGTGACGAGCCAGAACTCGTCGCAGACCTCGCGCAGCAGCGCGCGGTCGTGGCTGACCAGCATCACGGTGCCTTCGAATTCGTTCAGCGCCATGCTCAGCGCCTCGCGGGTCGTCAGGTCGAGGTGGTTGGTCGGCTCGTCCATCAGCAGCAGGTTGGGGCGCTGCCACACCAGCATCGCGAGCACGAGGCGCGCCTTCTCGCCGCCCGAGAGCGTGCCGACGGCCTGCGTGACCATTGCGCCGGTGAAGCGGAACGAGCCGAGGAAGTCGCGCAGCTCCTGCTCGCGACCGGG
>JBDUAG010000636.1:0-2798 GCA_040004785.1 Burkholderiales bacterium
GCACCCATCAGGTTCGCACCGCGGTGCTGCAGCAGCGCGTTCATCGGCACCACCAGAAAGCCGCCGACCGCGCCGAGCAGGATCAGGAACGGGGCCGCGACCCAGACGTTGGTGATGACGTTGAGCCCGATCATCAGCAGCCCCAGCAACGCGCCCAGCGGGATCACTTTGGTGGCCTGGTCGAGCCGCATGCGCATCGACGCGACGATCGCGCCGGCTGCGGTGCCGATCGCCACCACGCCGACGAGTGACGAGGCCTGCGTCACGTTGTAGCCGAGCGCGACCGCGGCCCACGCGAACACGATGATGCGCAGGTTGCCGAGAATGCCCCAGAACAACGTCGTCGTCGCCAGCGAGATCTGGCCGAGCTTGTCGGTCCACAGCCGCGCATTGCAGCTGGAGAAATCGCGCATCAGGCCCAGCACGCCGTGCGCGAACGGTTGCAGCGGCGCCTCGGTGCGCGGGATGCGCAGGTTGAACGCGGCCGCGATGACGTACAGGAACACGATCGCCGCGATCGCCGATTCGGGCGCGGTGTTGATGCCGGTATCGATCATTGGCAGGTCCAGTGCCAGCAGCTGGCGCGACACCACCTGCCCGACCAACTGGCCGCCCAGCACCACGCCGAGGATCACCGACAGGATCGTCAGGCCTTCGATCCAGCCGTTCGCCTTGACGAGCTGCGAGTTCGGCAGCAGCTCGGTCAGGATGCCGTACTTGGCGGGCGAATAGGCCGCCGCGCCGAGGCCGACCACTGCGTAGGCCATCAGCGGGTGGCCACCGAACAGCATCATCAGGCAGCCCACCACCTTGATGCCGTTGGAGAGGAACATCACCTTGCCTTTCGGCACGGCGTCGGCAAAGGCGCCGAGGAACGGCGCGAGGATGACGTAGAACAGCGCGAACATCGGCCCCAGCGCCGGGATGTGCCACGACGGCGCATTGGTCGTCTTCAGCATCTCAATGGCGGCCACGAGCAACGCGTTGTCGGCCAGCGAGCTGAAGAACTGCGCCGCCATGATCGTGTAGAAACCCTTTTTCATTCGCGCACGGGTCGTCGGGGTGGGGGCGGCTGCATGGGCGCGATTGTCGCTGTTGGCGCGTGGCGCCTGTTTCAGCGATTGTCGCTGCGGGCAATCGCCAGCAGCCTGGCGATTTCTGCCGGGTGGCGCAGGCAGTTCTGCGCATGCTGGCGCCGGATCAGCCACATCGCCAGCGCCACCAGCGTCGCGACGATCGCGATCGTGACGAACACCGACAGGTGCAGCATGGCCAGCACGCTGTTGATCGCACCGAGGCCAAGGATGCAGGCCTGCTCGTTGAAGTTCTGCACCGCGATCGACCGACCCGAACCCATCAGGTTCGCGCCGCGGTGCTGCAGCAGCGCATTCATCGGCACGACCAGGTAGCCGCCCACCCCGCCGAGCAGCATCAGGAACGGCACCGCCACCCAGACATTGCCCAGCAGGTCCAGCCCGATCATCAGCACGCCCATCGCGATGCCGAGCGGGATCACGCTCGTCGCCTGGTCGAGCCGCATGCGCATCGAGGCGATCAGCACACCGGCGGTCGTGCCGATGGCCACGACGCCGACGAGGTTCGAGGCCTGCGAGGTCGAGTAGCCCAGCGCCGCCGCGGCCCACACCATCACGATCGCTCGCATGTTGCCCGACACGCCCCAGAACAGCGTCGTCGTCGCGAGCGAGATCTGGCCGAGCTTGTCCGCCCACAGCCGCGCGTTGCAATCCATGAAGTCGCGCGTCAGCACCACCGGGCCCTGCATCGGCAGCAGCGCGGCGTCGGTGCGCGGGATGCGCAGATTGAACAGAGCGGCCAGCACGTACAAGCTCGACAGACCGGCGACCGCCGCTTCGGGCGCTGTCACGAGGCCGGTCTGCATGCCCGGCAGATCGAACGACAGCAGGTGCCGCGAGATCACCGGCCCGACCAGCACGCCGCCGAGCACCGTGCCGAGGATGATGGAGAGCACCGTCGAGCCCTCGATCCAGCCATTGGCCTTGACGAGCTGCGAGTTCGGCAGCAGCTCCGTCAGGATGCCGTACTTGGCCGGCGAGTACGCCGCTGCGCCCAGGCCGACCACGGCGTACGCGAGCAACGGGTGAAGGCCGGCGAGCATCAGCAGGCAGCCGACGAGCTTGATCGCGTTGGCCATGAACATGACCTTGCCCTTCGGCCACGCGTCGGCGAAGGCACCGAGAAACGGTGCGAGCAGCACATAGAACAGCGCCAGCATCGGCACCAGCGCGGCGCGCTGCGAGCTCGGCGCGCTGGCGATCCTGAGCATCTCGTACGCCGCAACGAACAGCGCCGAATCAGCCAGCGAGCTGGCGAACTGCGCCAGCATGATCGTGTAGAAGCCCTTCTTCATGCGCTCACCAACGTGCGCCCGGGCCGCGCTCTTGTGTCCGCATGTGTGTCCCTGGCGAGCGGCGTTATAGCACGCGGTTTGTGACGCATGACGCCTGCTCGGCCCCCCGCTTGCGGGGCCGGGCGCCGCTGGCAGAATCGCCCCATGCCCCGTCCGATCGAAGCCCTTATCCACACCGATGCACTCGCGCACAACCTGAAGCGCGCGCGCATCGCTGCGCCGGACGCGAAGGTCTGGGCGGTCGTGAAGGCCAACGCCTACGGCCACGGGATCGAGCGAGCGTATGCCGGCCTGCAAGGCGCCGACGGCTTCGCGCTGCTCGACCTGAACGAGGCCGAACGCGTCCGGGCGCTCGGCTGGCGCGGCCCGATCCTGCTGCTCGAAGGCTGCTTCGAGCCGCGCGACCTGG
>JBDUAG010000637.1:0-2794 GCA_040004785.1 Burkholderiales bacterium
CGACGAAAGTCATCGACGGTTTGTGCAATCTCTGTGACCGACAGCTCTCGTGGCGCTGGAATGTCCTCAAGGCCATTCATCGTGAACATTTTCGCCGCGGGCTTGACCGCCGAAGGAGCAACCGGCTGGCGGTGGTGAGGTGTGTTTCCGGGATGAGAGATTCGGCCGACGTGCATAAGCTGGATGAAGATGCGGCCGCCCGCTGCGTGAACCGCGTCGGTGACCAGCCGCCACCCTTTGATTTGATCGTCGCGGTAGATGCCAGGAGTGAGCAAGTAGCCTTGCCCGTCATCCGAAGGCTGGGTACCCTCGGTGACGATCAAACCGTTAGAGGCGCGCTGGGCGTAGTACTCCGCATTTATCTGCGTGGGCACGCCTTCGGGCGTTGAGCGGTCACGCGTCATTGGCGCCATGACGACACGATTGGCAAGCGTGACGCTACCGAGTTTGAAAGAGGTCCAAAGATTTTTCATGTGATGCTCTCATGTGTGCGCGGAACTGCGCGTGAAGGACTGAGTGTTGGAACGCACCGATTCACCGATGCTTTCGACTCCTGCATGGGAGTCGCGGTTCGCGCCAATGAACGTCTGCGGCTCAGGTTGGGAGCGCTTCGACTTGAACCTTAGACAGGCTCAAGGCCTTCGTCATGTAGCCGCTCCAGAGGCGCCGGACGAACAGGCTGACCAGCGGCTTCAGAAACTTGAAGCGGGTGACGAACTCGTACTGCCAGCGAACAGAAGTCGTGTTCGCACCCGGCGCGCTCTCAAACCACCACTGCCCGCGTGCTTCGCTTGCCAAGTACTTCAGTGCGCCGGTGAAACCGGTGATGCGGTACGAGAATGTGTTCGGGGAGTCGTATGCCGTGACCGATTCGGTTGCAGAACTGACATCGGAGAAGACGACGGTGCGGCTGCGTCCGGCCGAATCCCAGGGGCCAGTCGCGTTCAGCGTCTTGGTGACCGAAGGGAGCGGGCCGTACCCGGTGAAGATCGACGTCAGGTCGATGGGAACGATGTTCCGAAACGCGTCTGCCTTCGCGGCGTGGACGGTAGCTGTGGCGGAACTCATGTCGATCTCCCAAATGAGTTGGTGTCGAAGTAATTTATCTGCAGAGGCTCCCAGCGCAAAAGCGCTTTCTCGGCACGGGGGGCATCGCCGATTGCGATGCCCCCCGTGCCTTTCAATGCTGGTCAGACGCAAATTTCGACTGCATGCTCCACCTGAGCGGCGGTGCGTTCGACATCTTCCGCAAGACAGCTGAACGACGTATCGAACGTCAACCGATCACCGCGTACGAGAACAGCTTCCAACTTGTCATGTCGGCTATTTATGCCAGTCAATAGTGGGACGGGCCACGAGCCGGTGAGCGATTGCCGGTGCGGCTGCAGCCGCCGCGCTTCGGTGCGCATACCAGCGAGTCGGCGATGAGATCGACGCGCTGCGCTGTCGTGGCTCGACTCGTTCTTGCTTCACGAAATTTTCCAAAGAGACAACGATGACCACACTTTCGATCACCCGTCGAACCCTGATCGCCGGCCTCGCGGCAGGACTGGCCGCCCCGGCCTTCGCGCAATCGGACAAGCCGGTGCGCTTCATCCTGCCCAACGCCACCGGCTCGGGCGTCGACGCGATCACGCGCGCCGCGCAGGGAGCGCTCGCGAAGGCGCTCGGCCATCCGATCATCGTCGACAACCAGCCCGGCTCGGGCGGCATCGTCGGCCTGCAGGCGCTGGCGCGCTCGGCGCCGGACGGCTTAACGCTCGGCATCGTCTCGAACAACGTCGTGATCTTCCCGAGTGTGCTGAAGAGCATGCCGTTCGACATGCCGGGGGACTTCACACCGATCGCGGTGGTGGGCTACACGCCGGTCGTGCTGGTCGTGAATGCGAAGGTGCCGGCACAAAACTCCAAGGAGTTCATCGCACTGCTGAAGAGCCGCAATGGGGACATGACCTACGCCTCCGGAGGCAACGGCACCATCCTGCACCTGGCGAGCGCGATGTTCCTCGATGAGGGCAAGGTCGCTGCGCGCCACATTCCGTACAAGGGCGTCGGTCCGATGCTGTCCGACCTGATCGGCGGCCACGTGGATTTCGCGACCGCCGCGCTGCCGAGCGTGCAGCCGCATCTGAAGTCCGGGGCGCTGCGCGCGATCGGCATCGCGACGACGCAGCGTGCCAATGCAGCGCCGGAGATTCCGACTTTCGTCGAGCAGGGGTTGCCGGGCTACGTTGTCGAGGCGTGGTTCGCCGTCCTTGCACCAAAAGACTTGGTGGCTGCAGAGGTCGAGCGGGTGCATACCGCGGTCGTCGCTGCGTTCAATGATCCGGATGTGAAGGAGGCGATGGTCAAGCAAGGCAATGTGATCAGTGTCGGGCCGGCCGACAAGGCGATGCCGTTCTTCCGCAGCGAGCGGGCGAAATACGCCCAGCTCGTGAAGAAGGCGGGCGTCGAGTTGCAATGAACGAATCCCCGATGGCCGGATTCGGCAGGCGCCTGTTCCTGTGCACCGACCCGGCGCTCGTGCGCGAGCAGCTCGGCGGGCGAGACCTCACGCGCACCGAGGCCAGTGCGCTGCGCGATGACATCTCGACAGACGAGATCACGCCGCTGCTGGCGATGGTCCATTTCGATGCGGTGGTCGGGCGCCATGCACACACCGGCTTCACGGCGAACGGCGAGCGGCCGATCGGGGTCGACGCACTGCGCCGTGCCGGCATCGGCGTGCTCATCGGCGGGCGGCGCTACGGCAAGGGCAGCTCGCGCGAGCACAGCCCGCTCGCCGAGCTGTCGG
>JBDUAG010000638.1:0-2788 GCA_040004785.1 Burkholderiales bacterium
CCGGTCGGCCTGGGCGAGCCGCTGTTCGACAAGCTCGATGCCGACATCGCGAAGGCGATGATGGGCATCAACGCGGTCAAGGGCGTCGAGATCGGCGCCGGCTTCGCCAGCGTCGGCCAGCGCGGCACGACCCACGGCGACGAGCTCACGCCCGAGGGTTTTCGCAGCAACAACGCCGGCGGCGTGCTCGGCGGCATCTCGACCGGGCAGGACATCACCGTCAGCATCGCGATCAAGCCGACCAGCTCGATCCGCAGCCCGCGTCAGTCGATCGACCTCGCCGGCGCGCCCGCCACCGTCGAGACCTTCGGCCGCCACGATCCGTGCGTCGGCATCCGCGCCACACCGATCGCCGAGGCGATGCTGGCGCTGGTGCTGATGGAGCACGCGCTGCGCCATCGCGCGCAGTGCGGCGACGTGGCAGTGCCGATGAAGGCGATCGCCGCCCAGGCTCCGCGCGCCTGATGCGCTTGTCGCCGCGGCGGGGTGTTCAACCGCTTGACCCCGGCAATCCGCAGTCTGTCGCATGTGGGGTTGTGCGGTGCGCTCGGCTGCCTAAACTCTCGCGCCACACAGACAACAGAAAGGAAGCCTCATGCGAAAGCAGTGGCTCGTGGGCGGGGGGGTTGTGACCATCGTCATTGCCGCCGCGCTGCTGGCGGTGTCGGGTGCCAAAAGCATCGGCCCGGCCCAGGACAAGGACAAGAAGCCCGAGGTGACGCTGGAGTTCACGCCGGCGGAGGTCGTCAAGCCGACGCTGGCGGCCATGCCCGAGCGCATCGAGTTTTCCGGCCCGCTGATGGCGCCGCGCACGGCGGTCGTGCGTGCCAAGGCCGCCGGCACGCTGCTGACGTTGACAGTCGCCGAGGGCAGCCGCGTCAAGGCCGGTCAGGTGCTGGGCACGATCGACCTGTCGGATCTGCAGAGCCGCGCCGCCGAGCGCGCCGCGGGTGTCGATTCGGCCAAGGCGCGCCTTAACGAGGCGGAACGGCTGCACACCTCGAATGCCGATCTGGCGAACCAGAAGTTCATCTCGACGAACGCGCTCGAATCCTCGCGCGCCACGCTCGAAGCGGCACGCGCGCAACTCAAGTCGGCGCAGGCGCAGTGGGCAACGTCCAGCTTGACGATCCGCGAGGCGGCACTCACGGCGCCGATCAGCGGCATGGTCGGCAAGCGCAGCGTGCTGCCCGGCGAGAAGGTCAGCGCCGAGCAGGAGTTGCTCACGGTCGTCGATCTGAAAGAGCTCGAACTTGCCGGCGTCGTCGGCACGCACCAGATCTCGCGGCTCGCGCCGGGGCAGACCCTCGGCGTGCGCGTCGAGGGTGCACTGAGCAGCGTCGATGGCCGCATCGACCGTATCGCGCCATCGGCCGAGGCCGGCACGCGGGGGATTCGCGTCATGGTGCTGCTGACGAACCCGAACGAGCTGTTCCGCGCCGGGCAGTACGCCAGCGCCGAGGTGCTGCTGAAGGACGTGGAGCAGCGCCTGACCCTGCCGGTCGGCGCAGTCGGCCAGGCCTCGGGGCAGGATTTCGTCTGGACGCTGGAGAAGGGCGCACTGGTGCGTCGCATCGTCATCACCGGCCGGCGTGACGAGGCCGCGGGCCGGGTCGAGATCACGCAAGGGGTGAGCCCCGATTCGCATGTGCTGGCGGCGCGCTTCGACATGCTGAAGGAGGGTGCGCTGGCGCGCATCAATGCCGCGCCGGTTGCGCCCGCGGCGCGCGCGAGCGCGGCCTCCGCCAAATCCTCCTGACCCGCCGACCATGTGGTTCACCCGCGTGTCGATCGCCAACCCGGTCTTCGCGACCATGGTCATGGTCGCCCTGTGCGTGCTCGGGCTGTTCTCGTACAACCAGCTCGGCGTCGAGCGCACTCCGGATGTGTCGCCCCCGATCGTGTTCGTCAGCGTCGCGTACCCGGGCGCCTCGCCCGCGGCCGTCGAGACCGAGCTGACGCGCCCGATCGAGCTCGGCCTGAACGGCATTGCGGGCGTGAAGATGATCCGCTCGAACAGCCTCGAGGGCAGCAGCGAGACGGTGGTCGAGTTCCAGCTCAGCGCCGACATGGGCCGCGCGGTGCAGGACGTGCGCGACAAGGTCGCGCAGCTGCAGCCCGGCTTCCCGCGCGATGCGAAGCCGCCGTTCATTTCGCGCTTCGACAGCGAAAACGCGCAGCCAACCGTGAGCCTCTCGCTGATTGCGCCCGACCGCAGCGCGCGCGAGCGTTCGCTGCTCGCCGATCAGGTCGTGCGCAAGCGGCTCGAGCGCGTCGGCGGCGTCGCCAAGGTGAACGTGAGCGGCCTGACGGTGCGCCAGGTGCGCATCGACCTCGACCCGCAACGCCTGCGCGCCCTCCAGCTGACGCCGTCGGATGTGTCGGCGGCGCTGCAGCGCGCCAATGCCGACGTGCCCGTCGGCCTGCTCAGCAGCGCGAAGGAAGACGTGCTGGTTCGCGTCGAAGGCCGGGTGCACGATGCAAAGGGCTTCAACGACATTGTGATCGTGACGCGCGGCAGCCTGGTCGTGCGCCTCGGCGATCTCGGCACGCTGGTCGAGCGCGAGAAGGAGCCGGTCTCGATCGCGCGCGTCGATGGCGTGCCGGCGATCTCGTTCCAGGTCTTCAAGCAGCAGGACGCCAACATCGTCACCACCGGCGAGGGCGTCAAACAGGCGGCCGAGGAGCTGCGCAAGTCGCTGCCGCCCGGCGTCGAGTTGCGCCTTGTGTACGCCGACAGCGACTGGGTCAAGGATTCGCTCAGCGGCGTCAAGCGCACGCTGATCGA
>JBDUAG010000639.1:0-2783 GCA_040004785.1 Burkholderiales bacterium
AGATGGGCGTGCTCGACGTGAAGCCCGGCGAGATCGCGCTGCTGCCGCGCGGCGTGGCGTTCAAGGTCGAGCTGCCGGACGGGCCGTCGCGCGGCTACGTGTGCGAGAACTACGGCGCGCAGTTCCGCCTGCCCGAGCTGGGCCCGATCGGCTCGAATGGACTGGCGAACGCGCGTGATTTCCAGGCCCCCGTGGCCGCGTTCGAGGACACGCCTGGCAACTACGAAGTCGTCAAGAAATTCGGCGGCCATTTCTGGCGCGCGCCGATGGCGCACTCGCCGTTCAACGTCGTCGCCTGGCACGGCAACCTCGCGCCGGTGAAGTACGACACCGCGGACTTCATGACGATCGGCTCGATCAGCTTCGATCACCCCGACCCGTCGATCTTCACGGTGCTGACCTCGCCGAGCGACACGCCGGGCACCGCGAACTGCGACTTCGTGATCTTCCCGCCGCGCTGGCTGGTGATGGAGGACACCTTCCGCCCGCCCTGGTACCACCGCAACCTGATGAGCGAATTCATGGGCCTGGTCTACGGCCAGTACGACGCCAAGCCCGAAGGCTTCAAGCCCGGCGGCGCGAGCCTGCACAACTGCATGGTGCCGCACGGGCCCGACGAGGAAGCCTTCGAGCGCGCCAGCGGCGCCGATCTGAAGCCGCAGAAGCTGGACGACACGCTGGCCTTCATGTTCGAGAGCCGCTACCGCTTCATCCCGACCGAATTCGCGCTCACGAGCCCGCAGCTCGACGCTCGCTACGCCGACTGCTGGGCCGGCCTGAAGGATCAGTTCAAACCATGACCGCACTCAACGCCACCCATGACCCGACCCTGCGCAGCTGGGTCGCTTCGGCCAACGCGCCGGGCACCGACTTTCCGATCCAGAACCTGCCGTTCGGACGTTTCAGCCGCGCGCCGCGCGGCGAGCCACGCATCGGCGTGGCCATCGGCGACAAGATTCTCGACCTGCGTCTGGCCGGGCTGATCGAGACGGACGACATGAACGCGCTGATGGCGGCCTCCACTGTTGAGCGCAGCGCGCTGCGCGCCCGCATTTCGCTCGGCCTGACTGAGGGCAGCGCACAGCAGAAGGCTTGGCAACACGCGCTCGTCGATCGAGAGACGGCGACGATGCACCTTCCCTGCCGCATCGGTGACTACACCGACTTCTACACCGGCATCCACCACGCGACGACGGTCGGCAAGCTCTTCCGCCCCGACAACCCGCTGCTGCAGAACTACAAATGGGTGCCGATCGGCTATCACGGTCGCGGCTCGTCGATCGGCGTCAGCGGCCAGACCTTTCGCCGCCCACAAGGGCAGCTCAAGGGCGCGGCCGATGCGCCGGTGCTGGGCGCGAGCCAGCGTGTCGACTACGAGCTCGAACTCGGCATCCTGATCGGCCCCGGCAACGCGCGCGGCGAACCGATCGAGATCGAGCGGGCCGACGGTCATTTGTTCGGCGTGTGCCTGCTCAACGACTGGTCCGCGCGCGATCTGCAAGCCTGGGAGTACCAGCCGCTGGGGCCGTTCCTGGCAAAGAACTTCGCGACGACGATCTCGCCGTGGGTCGTGACGCTGGAGGCGCTCGCCCCGTATCGCCAGGCCTTCACGCGGGCCGAGGGCGACCCGCAGCCGCTGCCCTACCTCGACAGCGCAGCGAACCGCAGCGCAGGCGCGTTCGGCATCTCGCTCAGCGTCTGGCTGCAGACCGCGAAGATGCGCGCGGCGGGTGAAGCGGCCGTGATGCTGTCGCAATCGAACGTGGCCGAGAGCGCTTACTGGACGCTCGCGCAGCTCGTCACCCACCACACCGTGAACGGCTGCAACCTCGAGCCGGGCGACCTGTTCGGCTCGGGCACCTTGTCGGGCCCCAAGCCCGAACAAGGCGGCTCGATGCTCGAACTCTCGCTCGGGGGCAAGCAGACGATCAGACTGCCGAACGGCGAGGAGCGCACGTTCATGCAGGACGGCGACACCATCATCCTGCGCGGCCACTGCGAGCGCGCCGGCGCGGCGCGCATCGGGCTCGGCGAGGTCAGCGGAACGCTGGTGGCCTGACCGGATCAGCGCGTCAGCGCCAACTTGACGCCGAAGCCGATCAGGAAGACGCCGGCGAGCTTTTGCAGCCCGCCGGAGATTTTCGGATTGGCGCGCAGCCGCTCGGCGAGAAAGTGCGTCAGCAGCACGACGATCAGGCCGTAGAGAAAGGTCAACACCGCGATCGTCGCCGCCATCACGCCGAAAGTCAGCAGGCCCTGGTGCCGCGCCGGATCGACGAACAGCGGAAAGAAGGCCATGTAGAACACGATCGCCTTCGGGTTCAGCAAGGTGATGACGAGCGACTGCTTGAAGTAGTGCTTGGCCTTCATCTGCAGTACCGGCTGGTCGCCGGCCTTCGCGAGAATCATGCGCAACCCGAGCCACGCCAGGTACGCCGCGCCCAGCCACTGAACCGCATGGAACGCCGGCGGGTACGCGCTCAGCAGCGCCGCCACGCCGGCCACCGCCAGCCACATCAGCACCTGGTCGCCGGCGATCAGGCCGAAGATGCCGGCGAAGCCGCCACGCAGGCCGCCCTTGCCGGTGGAGGTGATGAGCGCGAGATTGCCCGGGCCGGGAATCATCAGGAAGACGACGATCGCGGCGACGAACGAAGGGTAGTCAGCAATGCCGAACATGTGAACTCCGGGCGGAACGAGGGCAGTCGGCGATGGTACCCGGCGCAATCCCTCGCGGTAAAATTCGCGCCTCGTTCCACTTCGACAGCCACTGGATGAACACC
>JBDUAG010000640.1:0-2773 GCA_040004785.1 Burkholderiales bacterium
GACTGCTGGCCATTCTGTAGACGGGCCACTGTCAGCGCGTTGCTCTGGAAGGTTGGTTTCGGTAGCCAATGTTGAGGATGCCCAACGCCGAAGTTGTTGCCACGCTCCCCCACTTCAATGTTCACCCCGGTGGAGCGTAATCATGAGTCAAACCCCAGGCACGCACGGATCGGTCGGGCTGCGCGAGCGCGTGTTCGTCCGGCTCTTCGACAAGGCGGACGGCAACGATCTCGCCGCGCTCAAGACGCTGGCCGAGCAGATGATCGGCAACGCTGGCGACGAGGCCAGCAACGACCCGGACGGCGAAGAGAACCTAGCCGTTCCCGCCGGTTACACCTACTTCGGCCAGTTCGTTGACCATGACCTGACCTTCGACACTACGTCTTCGCTGACCGACGCCAACGACGGCCCCACCAACCTGCGCACGCCGCGGCTGGACCTGGACTGCGTGTATGGCTCCGGTCCCGACGACCAGCCCTACTTCTATGCCACCGAGAACGAAGGCGACATGTACAAGGGCGCGAGCCTGCAGCTGGGCGAGGTCCTGGCCGGCTCGCCTAGCCGGCGCGACTTGGTGCGCGTGGGTGCAGGGCCAGGCGCGCGGGCCGTTATCGGAGACCCGCGCAACGACGAGAACTCCATCGTGTGCAACATCCAGGCCGCGATGATTCAGTTCCACAACGTGGTAGTGGCACGGCTGGCGGCGCAGGACGCGAGCCTGCGCGGCAGGCCGCTGTTCGTAGCTGCACGTAAGCTGGTGCGCTGGACCTATCAGCAGATCGTCGTCGACGACTACCTGCCTCGTGTCATCGAGCCGGCGACCTACAACGCCTTCCGCACCAGGCTCGAAGAGAAGGGAGAACTGGCGTTTCAAATGTACAAGAACGACGACCGGCACCTGCGCAGCGGTATGCCCATCGAGTTCGTCGGCGCGGCTTACCGCTTCGGCCACTCCATGGTGCGCACCGGATACAAGCTCAACGCGAGTCACAAGGCGCAGAAGATCTTCACGCCGGGCCTAGGCGCCAACAGTCTGATGGGCTTCGGCAAGCTACCTGCCGACCACTGGATTGAGTGGAAGCGCTTCTTCCCCAAGGACAACATGTTCCCAGCGAAGCACCCGGGGCCTGCGCAGAACAACAACAAGGCGGACGACCGCCTGCAGTGGGCTTACCGCATTGACGCCGCGCTCGTCGACCCACTAAAGGATCTCCCCATCGCCATCGGGAACGGCGACTCGCTGGCCGACCTGAACCTGCGCCGCGGCAACATCTTCGGTCTGGCCAGCGGCCAGACTGTGGCCCAGTGGCTGGGGCAGGCCCCACTGGCGGACAAGTATCTTGTCGTCCGCGACGCCGACAGCGGGCCCTACGGCTACAAAGCCATCCCGGCCGCTCTGAATGCAGCAACGCCGCTCTGGTACTACGTGCTGGCCGAGGCGCAGCGCGGGCTGGTGGATCTGTGGCTGGAGAAGAACGGCGGCGAGCATGGGCCCAGAAAGCTGGATGACGGCGACCTGCTATTGGGTCTGCCCGACGACCTGAGCCTTCCTGACCCGCCAGAAGGCGCCGACGAGGAAGACACCAGGAAGCGCAGTGGCCATGCGCCCATCGCCCAACTCGGCCCGGTGGGCGGCATGATCCTGATGGAGACCTTCTTCGGCCTGCTGCTCGCCGATGGCGAGTCGTACATGAGCATCGGCGCGCAGGCAGACAAGACGCTGCGCGACGACTGGTTCAAGTTCTTCACCAACAACGGCAAAACCGCTATCAGCATGTGGCGACTTCTGGACGTGGCCGGGCTGACCTGAACCGCGGTCGGCCCGGCTGCCGAATACTCCGCGAGGCGGTGTCGATGGACTGGCCTTGTGCTCGATACCGGTTCGGCAAGAGTTAGCCGCGTGGCATCTTCTCGAAATCGCTCAGGGCAGAGGCGCGGAAGGCGGGCAGGGTTTCACAGTGTTCGGCCAAGGTGATCAGAGAAGCGTGGGCGGTGGGTGACAGCACTTCATCCATCCGGTCCTGCATGTACCAGATCAGCGTGGTGATCATGACATCGGCATGGGTAAGCGTTGCTCCGCAGGCATAGGGTGTGGCAAGGCGACGGGTCAGTTCGTCGAGGCCAGCGCGGGCCTGGCCAAGGCAGCGGTCAAGCCAGTCGGTGCTTCGATGTTCTGCGGAATGGAAGTGCCTCTCGTAGACCACGGCCGCGACCTTTTCGAGGGTGCCTTGTGCCAGCGCCGTCATCTGGAGGACGAGCCGGCGCACGGGGCCGGAGGCGGGGATCAGCGTCGCGTCGTCCGCCTGTTCGTCGAGATGATCAAGGATGGCGGCGCTGTCGATAAGCACCTCACCATCGTCGAGGACGAGGGCCGGGATGCGGGTCAGGGGGCTAATCTTGCCGACCGCCGCCGCATCGCCAAAGATCGAGCGGGTGTCGCGGATGAAGGGTATTCCGTAGTGATTCAGCGCGATTGCGACGCGGCGGGTGACAGGGCTGTCATATTGGCCGACCAGGATCATGGGGCGATTTCCTGAGTAAAGGAATTTCAAAAGCGCGACAGACGACGCGCATCGCCGCAAAGCCGACTATGGCGAACGAGATTGTGGCCGCGAAGAGCCGGCGACAAGCACCCTCCGTTGCTGCCATTCACCCATTCACTATCAAGCGAAGTCGAATGACCGCTACTTGTGATCGCGGTCGGCGCGTGCCGACGCAGAAGGACGGGCTGCCAGTAGCGCTGTTCGCTCGCGATGCGTGCGGCGAGCAACGG
>JBDUAG010000109.1:0-9260 GCA_040004785.1 Burkholderiales bacterium
TCCATCCAGAACAGGTTGAACGGCTCCAGCGATTTGCCGAGGCGCCCGGCCTCGATCGGCGTGAGCCGGTGGTGCACGTCGTGCAGCAGGTGCACATCGGGCCCGACGGCGTTGCGCACGGCCTCGAACAGCTTGGGCGTGTGGTTCAGGTACTTGCTCGTCGACCAGTCGTGCTCGCTCGGCAGGTCGGCGTCGGCCGGCTCGTAGAACATCGTGCCGCGACCGACGCCGTAGACCTTCTCCAGCCCTGGCACGCCGCTTTGCGCGCGGATCGCCTTGTAGCCTTCGGCCTGATAGCGCAGCACCTCGTCGACGGTGTGGGCGATGTCGCTGCCGTTCGCGTGCCCGTAGACCATCACGCCGGTGCGGCTCTTGCCGCCGAGCAGCTGGTACAGCGGCAGGTTCGCGGCCTTGGCCTTGATGTCCCAGAGCGCAGTGTCGACCGCCGCGATCGCGCTCATCGTCACCGGGCCGCGGCGCCAGTACGCGCCCTTGTAGAGGTACTGCCAGATGTCCTCGATCTGGTGCGCGTCCCGGCCGATCAGGCACGGGATCACGTGCTCGGTGAGGTAGGCAGCGACCGCGAGCTCGCGGCCGTTCAAGGTGGCGTCGCCGATGCCAGTCAGGCCCTCGTCGGTCTGGATCTTGAGGGTGACGAAATTGCGGCCGGGGCAGCAGACGATGACGTTGGCGTGGGTGATTTTCATGCGGTGTCCTCAACGCCAGGCTTTGGCAAATTCGCCGATCACGCGCTCGATGTGCGCGCGCATCGCGGCGCGCGCCCCTTCGGCATTGCGTTCGAGCAGTGCGGTGAAGACGCGCTGGTGGTCGTCCTGCGAGGCCTGGCGCAGCGCGGGCGTGTGGAAGTGGCTCTCCATCTGCGACCAGATCGGCGCCCTCGTGTGGTCCCACAGCGCGGTGACCATCTGCAGCAGCACGCTGTTGCCGGTCGACTCGGCGATGCGCAGGTGGAAGAGGCGGTCGGCCGTCTCGTTCGCGGCCTTGTCGTGCATGTGTTCGCGCATCGCGGCGAGCGCCGCGAAGATGCGGTCGAGGTCAGCGTCCTGGCGCGTCTCGGCGGCCACCGACGCAATCTCGGATTCGATCAGGCAGCGCGCACGCAGCAGCTCGAACGGCCCCGGGCCGCGGGTCGGCATGAAGGTGGTGGACCGTGATGGTGCGGTCGGTGGTCCTGCCACGTAGATTCCGGAACCGCCCCGAACCTCGACCGCGCCCTGCATCTCCAGCACGATGATGGCCTCGCGAACCAGCGTGCGGCTGACATCGAATCGATCTGCCAATGCTCGCTCTGAAGGTAGGCGAGCGCCAACTTCGATCTCCCCGATAGCGATCAGCTCGGCGATCTGGCCGGCAAGCTTCTGATGCGACCGCGCGCTGAATGTCTCGGGTGAATCGGCCGTGGCGAGCGGCGAAGGAGTCGGTGCGAGTTCCATGGGGCGTCAAATTGGTAAACCAGTTTATGCCCGGTATACCGAACATTTAATGTGGTTAACCACTACCCGGAGCGCCGTCCGGCGACATCCGCTACAAAGGCGGCCTCATCCACTGACGAGGCTCCTCGATGGCCAACCACAAACCCCGCCTGACCGCCAACGACTTCGCGCCCGAGGTGCTGAGCCTGTTCGACCGATATGTGCACGGCGGCATCGACCGGCGCGGTTTTCTGGACGGTGCCGCGAAGTTCGCTGTCGGCGGCGTCACCGCGACGGCGCTACTCGAAGCGCTGAGCCCGAAGTTCGCGCAGGCCCAGCAGGTGCCGGCCGCCGACCCGCGCATCCGCAGCGAAAGCGTCGAATTCGCCTCGCCCAAGGGCTACGGCAAGGTGCGCGCTTACGTGGCGCGGCCGGCAACGGCGAGCGGCGTGCTGCCCGTGGTGCTGGTCGTGCACGAGAACTGCGGGCTGAACCCGCACATCGAGGACATTGCGCGCCGCTTCGCGATCGACAACTTCATCGCCGTCGCACCCGACGCGCTGTTCCCGCTCGGCGGGTATCCGGGCGACGAGGACAAGGCGCGCGATCTGTTCGGCAAGCTCGACCAGGCGAAGACGCAGGAGGACTTCGTCACCGCCGCCGCCTATGCCAAGGGCATCGCCGGCGGCAACGGCAAGTTCGGCGCGGTCGGTTTCTGCTACGGCGGCGGCATCGTGAACCTGCTCGCGACGCGCGTGCCCGATCTCGGCGCCGGCGTGCCGTTCTACGGCGTCGCACCGGCGGCCGACAAGGTCGCGGCCATCAAGGCGCCGCTGCTGCTCGTCTACGCCGACAACGACGAGCGCGTCAACGGCACGTTCCCAGGCTACGAGACCGGTTTGAAGGCGGCGAACGTCAAGTTCGAGGCGGTCAGGTACCCGGGCACGCAGCACGGCTTCAACAACGACACGACGCCGCGCTACGACGAAGCGGCCGCGAAACAGGCCTGGTCGCGCACCGTGGCGCTGTTCAACCGGACGCTGCGGAGCTGATCAGTCTTCGTCGGCGCTGATCGTCAAGCTGACGCGCTGTGACCCGCGCAGCTCGCAGCTCGCGGTCACGCGCAACGGCCGGCCGACCGGCACGCTGCGGCGCAGGCGCAGGTCGAGGCCATCGCTGCCTTCGGCTTGCGTGGGCACCGAGCGCGTCCATTCGAGTGCGCCATTGACCAGCACGCGCATCGCGTGGGTCGCGTCGGTGCGGCCCGTTCTGTTGCTGACGACGAGGCGGCAGAAGATCTCGAAGTGGCGCTCGCGCTGTGCGTCGGCCGGGATGTCGAGCCGGGCCACGTCGCGGTGGCCCGAATCGGCCGACCAGCGCTCGGCCGTCATGACGTCGCCGCGCTCAATGCATCTTGTCCCGTGGCGGCTTGCGGAACGACTTCGGCTTGTAGACGTTGCCGTCCCATTCGCCACTGCGCTGGCGCGCGCGTTCGATCGCCTCGTCGGCGACGCGGGTCGCTTCGCGCCGGTGGCGCGCCGACACCGCGACGCCACGCACCGCGCCCCACGCGCGCCGCAGCGCCGCATCGAGCCGTGCGCGCCGCCCTGCGCCGATCATCAGGCGCACCAGCAGCACGGCGCAGACGGCGACGATGATGGCGGCGAGGATGCGGTCGGAGGACATGCGTCGATTATCGAGCTTCCCGGCGCAGGCCGCTCAGCCGGTGCGCCGAGCGCGCCAGCGATCCAGCCGCGCCACGCCCTGCCCAACGCTGAGGTAGCCGGGCGCCACGCTCGCCAGCGTTGCCGGGGCGATGCCCAGCGCCTGCAGGCCAGGCAGGCGGCCGCTGGCGACGTTCGGCACCCGCATCGAGTCGAGGTTGTCGCGCGACATCAGGGGCGCGCCGGGCAGACACTCCATCGCCAGCGCCTGCAGCCGCGCGAGCCCATCGGGCAACCCGATCACCGGGCGCTCGTGGCCGGCCCAGCGCCCCGCAGCCTGCACCAGTTCCTTCAGCGTGAAGACCTCCGGACCGGCGCACTCGATGGTCTGGCCGATGCTCGATGACTGGCTCAGGCTGGCCACGATCGCGGCGGCCACGTCCTGCACCCACACCGGCTGAAAGCGCGCCTGCGCGCCGGCAAGCGGCATGACCGGGAACAGCGCCTGCAACCGCGCGAACAGGTTCAGGAAGCGGTCGTGCTCGCCGTAGATCACCGACGGCCGCAGCCGCGTGAGAGCGAGCCCGGCCGATGCGAGCGCCGCCTCGCCCGCGGTCTTCGAGCGGAGGTACAGGCTGGGCGCCGCATCGCCCACGCCGAGCGCGCTCACGTGCACGACGCGACGCACGCCCTGCGCGGTGCAGGCGCGTGCGAGTTTGCGCGGCAGCTCCACATGGGCGCGCTCGAAGGCGGCCGCCGTGCCGTGCAGGATCGCCACCAGGTTGACCACCGCATCGCAACCGCGCACCAGCGCGCCGAGCTGCGCCTCGTCGTGCACGTCGGCGCTCACGACGCGCACCGTCGGCAGCGGCTGCAGGTGCTTGGCCGCGGCGGGGTTCCGGCTCGGCACGATGATCTCGGCGCTGCCGCCGCCGAAGTGCTCGACCAGCTGCTCGCAGACGCTGCGGCCCACGAAGCCGGTGCCGCCGAGAATCAGGATGTGGTTCATCGGCGGCATCGTAGCCGCTGGGGTAGGCTCGCGACACGATGACCCCGATCGCACTGCGTCTGATCCCCGGCGACGACCTGCGCGCCGCGCTCGGCGCCGCCCTGTCCGCGCACGGCGGCACGGCGGCCTTCGTGCTCGCAGGCATCGGCAGCCTGAGCGCGACGCGACTTCGGATCGCGGGTGCCGACCAGCCGCAGGCGATCGACGGCGATGTCGAGATCCTCACGCTGTCGGGCAGCCTCGCCGTGAACGGCGCGCACCTGCACATGAGCGTGGCCGACGCGAACGGGCGCGTGCTCGGCGGGCACGTGGCCGCGGGCTGCGTCGTGCGCACCACGGCCGAGGTGTTGATCGCGCTGCTGCCCGGCTGGCATTTCACGCGCGAGGCCGATGCCGTGACGGGCTACGCCGAACTCGCGCCGCGTCGCGCCGGCACCTGATCACGGGGTTGACCGGCCGGCCGTGCGTCGCCACCATGGCGCCATGGACAAGCCCTCACCGCACCCCTCCGGGCCGCCGCGCCGGCAGATGCCCGATGATGTTCAGATTCGCTCGTGGCTCAAGCTGCGCAACGAGCTGGCTGAGCTGAACGCGCGCCTCGAATACCTGCGGCTCATCATGAGCCTGGGCGTGCGCCGCATCTCCTGAAAAGATGGGGCGCCCGGCGGCCCTACATCACCGCGCCCAGCGCCCAGGGCACGAACTCGTTCTGCCCGTAACCGTGAACCTCGCTCTTGGTCTTGGTGCCCGAGGCCGTCGCGAGCATCAGCTGGAAGATGCGCTCGCCCATCGCATCGACGCTCGCGCTGCCGTCGATCACCTCGCCGCAGTTGATGTCGATGTCGTCCTCCTGCTTGACCCACAGCGCGGTGTTCGTGCTGAGCTTCAGCGACGGTGACGGCGCGCAGCCATAGGCCGAGCCGCGGCCGGTCGTGAAGCAGATCAGGTTCGCGCCGCCTGCCACCTGGCCCGTGGCGCTCACCGGGTCGTAGCCCGGCGTGTCCATGAACACCAGCCCACGCGTCGTGACCGGCTGCGCGTACTCGAACACGTCGGTCAGGTTGGTCGTGCCGCTCTTCGCGATCGCGCCCAGGCTCTTCTCGAGGATGGTCGTCAGGCCGCCCGCCTTGTTGCCGGCCGAGGGGTTGTTGTCCATCTCCTGGTCGTTGCGCGCGGTGTAGGTCTCCCACCACTTGATGCGGGCTATGAGCTTGTCGGCCACCGCGGCGCTGACCGCGCGCCGCGTCAGCAGGTGCTCGCCGCCGTAGATCTCGGGCGTCTCAGACAGGATCGCGGTACCGCCGTGGCGCACCAGCCGATCGACCGCCGCGCCCAGCGCCGGGTTCGCGCTGATGCCGGAGTAGCCGTCCGATCCGCCGCACTGCAGCCCGACCGTGATGTGCGCAGCGCTGACCGGCTCGCGCTTCACGCGGTTCGCCTCTTCGAGCAGCCACTGCACGAGCTCGATGCCGTGCGCCACGGTCTTGGCGGTGCCGCCGGTCTCCTGGATGTTGAAGGTGTGGAACTGCGTGCCGGTGGCGAGGCTTTCCTGCTCCATCAGCCCCGAGATCTGGTTCGTCTCGCAGCCGAGGCCAACGACGAGGATGGACGCGAAGTTCGCGTGACGCGCGTACCCGCCCAGCGTGCGCCGCAGCACCTGCAGCGGTTCGCCGGCGCTGTCGGTGGCACAGCCGGCGCCGTGCGTCAGCGCGATCACGCCATCGACGTTCGGAAAGCGAGCCAGCGCCTCGGGATGGATGTCGCGCCGGAAGTGGTCGGCGATCGCGCGAGCAACGGTGGCCGAGCAGTTCACCGAGGTCAGGATGCCGATGTAGTTGCGCGTCGCGATGCGGCCGTCGGCGCGCTTGATCCCCATGAAGGTGGCCGGCACGGCCTCGAACTGGGTTGGGTGCGTGCCGGTGGTCGGCGCGTAGTCGCGCGCGAAGCTGCTGAACTCGAGGTTGTGCGTGTGCACGTGCTGGCCGGCGGCGATCGGCTGCTTCGCGGTGCCGATGATCTGGTTGTAGCGCCGCACCGGCTCGCCCTGCGCGATCGCGCGGATCGCGATCTTGTGGCCCGGCGGCACGAGGCCGACCACCGTGATGCCCAGCGCTTCAAGTCGCGTGCCGCCGACGAGCTGCTGGCGCGCGATGACGACATCGTCCGCGGGATGGATGCGGATCACGGCTTGGTCGGACATGGTGCGCTCCGCGATCAGTTGTCGATCAGTGCCGGGTCCCAGGCATGGACCTTCTGGCGCTGCTCGCCCAGGCCTTCGATGAACACCCGCATCTCGTCGCCCGGCTTCAGCCAGATCGGGTTCGGCTTCTTGCCCATGCCGACGCCCGGCGGCGTGCCGGTGGTGATCAGGTCACCGGGCAGGAGCGTCATGAAGCGGCTGATGTAGCTCACGAGATGAGCCACGCCGAAGATCATCGTCTTCGTGCTGCCGGTCTGCATGCGCTGGCCGTTCACGTCGAGCCACATCGACAAGGCCTGCGGGTCGGGCACTTCGTCGGCCGTCACCATCCACGGGCCGACCGGGCCGAAGGTGTCACAGCCCTTGCCCTTGTCCCAGGTGCCGCCGCGCTCGATCTGGTATTCGCGCTCCGAGACGTCGTTGACGACGCAGTAGCCGGCCACGTGCTTGAGTGCATCCGCCTCGCTGACGTAGCGCGCCTTGGTGCCGATCACGATGCCAAGCTCGACCTCCCAGTCGCCCTTGACGGACCCCTGCGGCAGCACGACCGCGTCGTTGCAGCCCACCATGCAGGAGACTGTCTTCGTGAACAGCACCGGCTCGGCCGGCACCGGCAGGTTGGACTCGGCGGCGTGGTCGGCGTAGTTCAGGCCGACGGCGATGAACTTGCTGCAGCCGGTCCAGGGCAGCGCGATGCGCCCGGGGTTCTCGACCACCGGCAGCGTGCTCGGAACGATGTCGCGCAGGCGCTGCAGGCCGTGCGGCGTGAGCGAGTGCGCGGTGATGTCCACGACCTCGCCCGAGAGGTCACGCATGACGCCGTCCGCGTCGATGAGGGCCGGCTTCTCTGCGCCCTTGGCGCCGTATCGCATCAGTTTCATTGCAGTTCCTTGGGAGTGATCAATTGGACCAGCCGCCGTCGATGATCTGCGCAGTGCCGGTCGTGAAGCCCGATTCATCGGAGGCCAGGTACACGGCCAGCGCCGCAATCTCGGCGGTCTTGCCGACGCGCCCCATCGGTTGGCGCGCGACGAACCAGGCCTCGGCCTGCTCTATCGTCTGGTTGGTGGATTGTGCAAGCGCCGCCATCCGGTCGCGCAGCGACGGCGATTCGACCGTGCCCGGGCAGATCGCATTGCAGCGCACGCCGCGCGTGATGAAGTCGGCCGCGATCGACTTGGTCATGCCGATCACCGCCGCCTTGGTCGCGCCGTAGACGAATCGGTTCGGCGCGCCCTTGATGCTGCCGGCCACCGAGGCGACGTTGATGATCGAGCCGCTGCCCGCTCCTTGTTCAAAAGACGCGAGCATCGCCGGCAGGAACGCCCGCGTCATGCGGTACATCGCGCGCACGTTGAGGTCGAACGAGAAGTCGAACGCCTTCTCGTCGCAATCGAGGATCGTGCCGGCGTGCACATAGCCCGCGCCGTTGAACAGGATGTTGACGGGACCGGCCTCCTTGGCCGCGGCGAGCACCGCGTTGGCATCGGTCACGTCGAGCTGCCGCGTCGTGCAGCCGGTGGCCTGCGCCAGGTCGGCGAGCAACTCGACGTTGATGTCGGTAGCGATCACGCGCGCGCCCTCGCGCACGAAAGCCTCGGCGGTGGCGCGGCCGATGCCTTGCCCGGCAGCGGTGACGAAGGCGGTCTTGCCCTTGAGTCGATCGGTCATGGTGTTCTCGGTTCAGGTGGTGATGGTATGGGTGGATCGGGCGCGGCGCTGGAGTTCGTCCCAGCGCCACGCGATGCCGAGGCCCGGCGTGTCGGGCGCGACAGCGTGGCCGCTCTCGATGGCCATGCGGCTGCTGGCCACCGCGTCGAGTTGCGGGATGTACTCGACCCACGCGGCCGACGGCGCTGCGGCGCACAGCGAGACATGCAGCTCCATCAGGAAGTGCGGGCACACCGCGAGGTTGAAGCACTCGGCCAGGTGCGCGACCTTGAGCCACGGGGTGATGCCGCCGACCCGCGCCGCATCGACCTGGATGATCGAGGCCGCGCCGCTCTGGATGTAGGCCGCGAATTGCGCCAGCGAGTACAGCGATTCGCCGACCGCGATCGGCACCGCGCTCGCCGCGGCGAGGCGCTGGTGGCCGATCAGGTCGTCGGCCGGCAGCGGTTCCTCGAACCAGGCGATGCCGAGCTCGGCGTAGCGCGGCGCGCGACGCAACGCCTCGCTCAAGCTGAAGCACTGGTTCGCATCGACCATGATCTCGAAGTCGTCACCGACCGCGTCGCGCACCGCGCGCAGGCGGGCCACGTCGTCGCTCACATGCGGTTTGCCGACCTTGATCTTCGCGCCCTTGAAGCCCGCCTCTTTCGCGGCGATGGTCTGCTCGACCAGGGATGCGACCGGCAGGTGCAGCCAGCCGCCCTCGGTCGTGTAGACGGGGATGCGTTGCTTCGCGCCGCCGGCCGCGACCCACAGCGGCTGGCCGTCGCGGTGGCAGCGCCAATCCCGCAACGCGGTGTCGATCGCGGCCAGTGCAAGGCTGGTGATCGCGCCGACGGTGGTTGCGTGCGTCATGAACATCAGCTCGCGCCAGATCGCCTCGACGTGCGCCGGGTCGCGACCGATCAGCTTCGGCGCAAGATGGTCGCGCAGCAGCGCGATCACCGACGAGCCGCCGGTGCCTATCGTGTAGCTGTAGCCGATGCCCTCGCTGCCATCGTCGCAGCGGATGCGTACGATGGGCGTCTCCTGCGTCACGAAGGACTGGATCGCGTCGCTGCGCGGCACCGGTGGCGGCAGGTCGACCTGCAGCAAATCGACGCTGACGATGCGACGACGAGTTCACTTCAGCATCCCCATCTGCTGCGGCAGCCACAACGTGATCTGCGGGATGTAGGTGATGGCCGCGAGCGCGAGCAGCAGCGGCACCAGCCACGGCAGGATCGCGATCGTCGTGCGCTCGACCGACATCTTCGAGATGCGCGCGAGCACGAACAGCACCA